>CAYWSF010000093.1:0-6549 GCA_964460725.1 uncultured Desulfosporosinus sp. | reverse complement strand
TAACAATAACGAACATAGATACAGGGTTGATTTTTTGTTTCATTTACTTCACCTTACTTAAACTTATATAATGTCACGGGATATTACCTTGTGTTATGTTATGTTATCTTTAAAATAATGCATGACCAAACTTTTTGCTCTATATCCTGTTTGCTTGTCGTTCTGTGTTTCTCATAAATATGAACGCACGCATGATTGTTCGGCTGTTTGATGATTATCCACAGGTTATGCAGGACATGCTGGAACAGTGGAGAGGTTGAATTATGGAAGATCGCATACAGACAATGCATTCCGTTTCGTTCCTGAGCGATTTTTCCGATGAAGAGCTCAGGATTGTAGAAAAATGCCTGTCCCCCAGAATACAAATATTTGAAAAGAGGGATAGAATCTTAGAAGCCAGCGAGCCGGCAGCCACAATGGCTGTAATCCTGCAAGGAAGAGTGCTGGAGGAGTACACAGATGTATTTGGAAATAGGAACATAGTCGCGGAGCGGCATAGGGGTGACGCATTGGCGATTGACTATGCCTGTATGCAGATGCCGAGATTATTAACAACGTACATTGCGGCGGAACGGTCAAAGATTTTATTTTTGAATTCTGGCAGAATCTTTGGTGATTGTAACAAGAACTGCAATATTCGCAGTAAAATGCTTGAAAACCTCCTAAAATTAACTGTGTCAGAATTACTATCGCAGAGTCGCAAAATTAAGTGTATGTCCCAACGGAATACCCGTGAGAAGTTAATTGCATTTTTATCTTACAGCGCTCAGCAGAATGGAAAGAGCAGCTTCTCCATTTCCTTTTCAAGACAGGAGTTGGCAGACTATCTTTGCTTGAACCGCAGTGCTGTCTCGAAGGAACTATGCCTGATGCGCGACGAAGGCCTGCTGCGTTTTCACCGCAATCATTTCGAGTTATTGATCGGTGATGACGATAGGGTGTCATAGTGGAAAAACATGACAATTCCCCTAAGGTTACAGTAAAATGCAGATGCAGCAATGGAAAAACACATAGATAAAAGCCAAAGGCATTGGGATAAATTGCTCTGATGCCTTTGTTTATGCACACAGCCAGGGGGCCTGCTCAAAATTGAGCAGGCCCCCCTGGGACTTTGTAAATTATAGATTATTTTGATATTATGGAGGAGCGTAAGAATCTGCTGTCACGATTTTTTGTAAGCGGTTGGACCAGCTTATAAGTTCTTAGAATCCCATGATTGAAATTGATTGAAACCCAATGCAAAATATTGGGTTTTGCATTAGGTTGTGCCTTATATCCCCATAGCTAAAGCCAAGGGGCTTTACGGCACTTATGGTAAAATGGAAGGGAGTTAGTTTGATGGATTTAAGTGTGATTCCTTGGTTATTAGCAATAGTAATAATCATAATATTTACTATCCGTTTCTTAGAAAAAAAAATCCCCAAAAAAGTTGGTAATCGTATGGAAAATCGTATACAAGCATATAGAGATGATCTAGCAAAGCATAATACTGTATATTCAACAATTTTAATTCATCTTTGTGGCTATCCTCATTTACAACCTAATGATATAACAACTTTTCACATTCGAGATAAAAGTCATACGATTTATTTTGAAAATATTGATTTTATGCTAAAAAAACGAAAAAAATTACCTGATCTTTCGCAAAACGAAATACCAATTTCAAATATAATAAGATATGAAGTGAAAAATGAAGCAGAGTTCAGAAAAGATGTTACACTAACAGAATTAGTTGCTCAAGGAATATTTGATGTTGGAGTTAAAAAGGAAACTAATGTAAATACTCAATATTTAATATTATCGTATACGGACAGCAATGGTGTAGAAGAAATATGTGCATTTAAACAAGTAAAAGACACTCAAAAATTAGGAAAAATTATAAGTGAAATTAATCGAATAAGATATAGCAGTGATAAACAAGCATAAAGGTTTTAGAAACAATTAAAAACTTGAATTAACTAAATTGCTACAGTCCATTTAATTCCTTTGCTTTTGTCACAAAACAACTGAATAGATGAAGGAATCAAAAAGCGAAACTGCAGAAATGCCTAAAACAAGGCTGTTTCTGTGGTTTTTGTTTTTCTTAGAATTTATGTTTATTTAAAGTATAACGTCGGGTGTTTATTTGTCACTTCTTTCCGTTTATCAAAAAAATCGAAATACCAGAAATTCCGTCGTTACCCCCGTGGGAAACTATCCGCAATATCCGATTATAACTTACACCGACGATTGTGATGTGCATCAGAAAAAGGTCTGTGGTAAACGATGTAAGCTTGAAGTTGCACTGAATGTTTTGCCGACTGATGAGCAAATCACATTGGTTTTAGAAGACTTGCTTTCCGAGGACGGTAGTGCCGGCGTTATTGTTAACACCGTAAAACGTGCACAGCAAATTGCAGATATCCTCAGCCAACACTTTGGAAAAGACCATGTTCAACTGTTACATTCCTGCTTTTTGGCTATGGACCGGGCACAAAAAGAAAAGGAGCTTTTCGCACGGGCGATGATGGAATGCAGCATACAACTTCCTCGTGAGCTGTGTTGGGGTCCAGATAAGACCATCAAAGAACTGGAAAAAATCGCGCTGCATAAGTTGCGTGCATGGGCAGAAGTCGCCTTGGCTCAAAGGAGAATCATTCTTGTACAAGAAAAAAAGTGAGTTATTAAGAAGAAAGGAAAATAAAGGAATTAAAGAACAAGTAAAGTCTAGTAAAGTCGACGCGAAAAGGAAATTTAAAGTGAGTATAGAAGTTACCAAAGGAAAAATGAGGTAAGGGTACTATATCTTTAGAAATGGTGGTGAAAATTATTGTAAGTTGAGTAAGCAAAGGGTAAAAAGGATAAATTGTCAATCTGGTTTCACATTGTGGGAAGTATTATTAGTTCTTTTTCTAATAGGAGTAATTCTGACCTTAGCCACGCCTCATTTTGGTTCAGTAACTAATCAAGTTTGGATTCTTATCGACCAGGCTCACAAAGAAAGAATTGAAGGAGCGGCCCAACTCTACCGGATTGATGTTGGAACTTATCCTTCCAATGTTTCGGACTTGGTTTACCCTCCAATGGGTGTGAATAGCTGGAGAGGTCCTTATTTGCACGAAATCCCGACAAATCCTTTTAATGCTGCGCAAACCTATCAGATTGATGCTTTAGGACAAGTGGAATAGGAAAGTGATAATTGAGTACACGGGATTCAAAAGATAAAGATAAAGTAAGGATGTGACCAGCAAAGGGAGGGTCAACAACGGTAAGATTAAAGGCCTCGCAGGGTTATGTGCTGCTTGACGTGTTACTTGGTTTATTTATTTTTTCATTAGGATTTACCGTACTCTTTGGTTTAACAGAGGAAGCCGTTTTCGAGGCTCGGCAAGCCTCTGCCCTTATGGAGGCGGCAAATCTTGCCCAGGAAACCATGGATCGCTTGACTACCCAAGGATGGAGCGAGAATATCGCAACAGGTGCTTGCCTGCCGGGTAGTACAGTTGAAGGGAATGAAGGCCGGTTTCACTGGCTGGTTCGTTCAGATTGGGATGATATCCCGCAGCTATTGCGAGTAGGTATTGAAGTAAGTTGGTTAGAACGGGGTAAATATTCCATATACAAATTGGAGAGTCTTTATGCGGTTGACTAGAGGGTTTGAACACGGTTTCACGCTCCTGGAAGTTTTATTGGCATTATTAATAATGAGCATTTTGCTTATGACATCCATGCGCTTATTAACGGATCAGTGGTGGGAAGCAAAGGCGCTTAAAAATCATTTGGAAGCGCACTATTCTGTTTTGACGGCAGGAAAAACTGTTTCCGATGCTGTTCGCATGGCAAAAACAGTGGAATGGGTCAACGAGTCTGGAAATTTAAAGCTAAAGGTTTTGCCGATGCCAGATGATTCAAATCCGAAACCCACGCTCGACTCCTATTTCATCTATGACGCTGATGAGGACGGAACGAAAGACCTTTATTGGGAGCATTTAAAAGTAAAGCAGCCGTTAGCAAGTTATATAGCACAATGGGAATGTACGGAGGTGGAACCGGGGTTGTGGGAAGTCTTTTTGGAGGCAAATGCAAATGGACAAAGTGCGACATGGCGGAGTCTCACCCGGCAACGAGTGCGCCCGCAAGCGGCATCAGCAAGCACAAATCAGCCGGTTCTGCCACCCTTCTTATACTTATCCTTTTAACGACATTATCAGCATTGGGGATGGAAGGGTATTTGAAGGCTAATGCTGAGAACCGAATGGTAAGACGTGTTGCCCAAAGCCAACAGGCTGTCTACGTGGCAGAAGGGGGAATCGAGTGGGCGAAAGCCCATCTGCCGGTTAACTCTGAACTGCGACGGGGGAGCGTAAATTTAGCTACCGGGCGTGCGGATATAGTAATTGAAGTAATTGAATTGAATGGATGCGAGTACAGAGTAATTTCTGAAGGACGATCCGGTTTGGCTGTTCGCAAAATTGAACAAATAATTGAGTTGGAGGGCGGAAAGTGGGTTATAAAGAGTTATCAGGAGTTGCATCGCTAGCATGAAAAATGATCATGAATTTGGTCGGTTCTTACTTGCCAATGGGTATGTTAACGCAAAGGAACTGGCAGGGGGCTTACAAGTTATTCAGGAAGATAGAAAACCAATTGGTGAGGCTCTTGTACGTATGGATGTATTGCCTAAAGCAAAGTTAGCCGAAGCCATCCGCAAATATTTGGGTATCCCTGAGGTTTCTCTGAGCACAATCATTATTGACCCGGAAATAGCGGGGCTAATTCCTGAAGAAATGGCCCAGCGTTATACCCTAATTCCTTTTGAACAACGTGCCGGTATTTTACGAGTTGCTATGTTAGATCCTACCAATGAACGTGCCCTGCGGGATGTCCGGATGTTCACCGGGTTAGAGGTTGAGCCGGTCTTTGCCAAGATAGGGGAAATTAAAACTGCTATACGTCAGTGTTTAACAGTAGAGCAATCGGTGGCTAAACTTGCACATCTTGCCGACAAAACCATGGAAGACCAGGCTGTTTGGTTAATAAAACCCGGCGGGGTCGATTCTCAGGAAGAAGATGCACCGACATTAAAATTAATTCATTCGTTGTTGCACGAGGCGGTTCTTCAAGAGGTAAGCGATATTCATTGGGAACCCCGTAAAAATGACTTTGTGGTGCGCTATCGTATAGACGGTAAACTTATTAGGAAACATGTTATTGCCACGAATGCCGCACGTAGTATTGTTGCTTGTCTAAAAGTAATGGCGCAGATGGATGTAGCAGAACGCCGTATTCCTCAGGATGGCCGTATGACATTTAACACCGGGCAGCGGCGTGTGGATATCAGGATGTCCTCAATGCCCACTGTTTACGGAGAGAAAATCGTAGTACGTATTCTTGACCCGGAAATGGCTCAGCGTCCGCTGGGTGACTTAGGTATGCGTGCTGAAGTTGAGTCAGGGGTCCAAGTTTTGTTAAAACGGGCGAACGGTTTAATCCTGGTAGTCGGGCCAACAGGAAGCGGTAAAACGACAACCCTTTATGCGTTACTCAGGGAACTTAATGCCGAGGAACTAAACATTATTTCCATTGAAGAACCGGTAGAATACCAACTTGCAGGTGTTAATCAGGTTCAGGTTAATCTCTCGGCTGGGCTAAATTTTGCAGTCGGATTACGCCATATTCTGCGCCAAGATCCAGATGTTATCATGATCGGTGAAATCCGGGACGAAGAAACAGCCCGAATCGCTATTACAGCATCCCTCACCGGACATTTAGTATTATCTACTCTCCATACCAATACAGCTGCAGAAGCACTGGCGCGACTTATGGATATGGGGCTGGAACCGTATCTTCTGGCTTCTGCTGTTAGTGGCGTGTTATCCCAACGCTTAGTGCGCCGCTTATGTGAACACTGTAAGACAACATACCCCTTAACTGTAGCAGAGAAAAGAGCACTTCACTTACCGGCATCTATCGACCAACTTTATAGAGCTAACGGCTGCCCGGAATGTCTTGGAACCGGATTTCGAGGCAGGATCGGTATTCATGAGTTTTTACCTTATAATCAAGAGATCAAGGAACTTGTCCTTTCCCGTCATAATGCCAGAGATATTGAGCAGCAGGCGATGGTTTCAGGAATGCTTACAGTCTTTGAAGATGGGTTGTTGAAGGTGATCCAAGGATTGACGACTGTGGAAGAAGTATTACATGCTGTTTCGGGAATTGAAGGCTAAGAGGAGAGAAAAAAGATGCTTTCACTCGAACAAATTTTGCAATTGGCTGGAGAAAAGAAAGCTTCGGATATCCATTTAACAGTGGAAAGCCCTCCGGTTCTGCGTATTGACGGCTCATTAGTCAAGCTTCAGTTGGAACAACTATCTCAGGTAGATTTAGAGAGATTTACCCATTCCCTTATGAATACCCAGCAGATCGAACAATTTATCGATTGCGGTGAAATAGATCTCGCGTATAGCTTACCAGAGGTCGGGCGATATCGAGTTAATGCTTTTCGCCGCTGGGGAACCACCTCATTTGTTATTCGTTTGATTCCATTTGATATTCCCAGGCCGGAAT
>CAYWSF010000092.1:0-6667 GCA_964460725.1 uncultured Desulfosporosinus sp. | reverse complement strand
GCACCACATTTTCTCCAAGCACACAAAAGGGCCTGATGGTTACGTCGGCCGGTATTATTGCAGACGCGGCGATTAACTGGCTCATGTTTTATTCGACCTCCATCGGAAAAACAACAGGTGCCTTCGTCTCCTGGCATTTATAAATTGCTAGAATAATCTCCAGGGCTTTGCGCCCCTCTTCACCGGAAATAGCCGGTTCTTTGTCCTCCCGAATCGCTTGCATCATGTCTATAATTATTTCCCTATGGCCAAAACCGTATACGTTCGGCGGATCTCCTTCCTGAGCGGCGAAGATCTTTTTTTTCTCTTCAGCACTGTCCGGGAATTCCCAAACTTCAATGCGGTTGACGGCTATTCCGCCGATGATAACCGACCCCGTTTCCCCAAAGATGTTCAGGGTTTCTTCAATGTTTGTCGGATAAATGGTCGATGCTGCCTCAATCAGTCCGATGGCTCCGTTTTGGAATTTAATCACGGCTGCGCCCATATCTTCCATTTCAATTTTGCGCATAAATCTCGCTGTATATCCAAAAACAGACTCCACCGGCCCAAAAGTCCATTGTAAAAGGTCGATGTTATGAATAGATTGATTCATAAGGACGCCGCCGTCTTGAAGCTTTGTCCCACGCCAAGGTGCCTGAGCATAATAATTATCATTCCGATTCCAACGCACTGTTGCCTGTCCGTGAGTTAATTTTCCAAAGCGGTTGTCTTCCAAAGCCTTACGCAGTAGTTTTACCGCAGCATTAAAACGATTTTGATGAATCACACCTAGTTTAACGCCTGCTTTGCGGCAAGCGTCAATTAACTGATCAGCAGTTTTTAAGGTCATGGCCATGGGCTTTTCAACCAAGACATGCTTGCCTGCTTCTGCCGCTGCAATCCCGATTTCAGCATGTAAGCCACTGGGAGTTGCGATAGTAACCACATCTATATCTTCCCTCTTCAGCATTGTCAAATAATCCGTATAAGGTTCCGCTCCGTATTTATCAGCAAAAGCTTGCGCTGCCTCCGGCACAATATCACACACTGCGACCAGTTCCGCCTCCGGAAGAGCCACGATAGACTCCGCATGTTTTGGGGCAATTCTCCCGCACCCAATGATGGCAAAGCGAATCTTATTTTCTTCGTTCATCTTTATATCACTACTCTTTTCTTTTTGCTTTTTTACCGGGAAACACAGGAAGCAAAGGGACGTTCTTTTTGCCCCCCCAAGATAACATAACACAGAATACATAGGATTAAGGGGAATCTGGTGATCCCCCTTAATCCTCCCTTATTGGTTGACTGCTATTGATTGGCTACCGCTTTTACTGTCTCCTGATGAAAGGGCGGAATGACTGTCTCATTTCGGAAGGTCGGAACAACTACCTTTAATAACTCGATCACTTCATTGCGCGTTAAATAACTACCCCGTTCCCGAACAACATGCGTTAGTTCTTCAAGCAGTTTAACATCAATGTTATTCGGTTTCGCTACGAAAATTCGGCTGTGTTTAGTAGCGGTAATTCCTTCTTCCGCGGTTAATAATTCCTCATAAAGCTTTTCGCCCGGCCGAATCCCTGTGAATTGTATTTTTATATCTACGTCCGGTTCATAACCGGAAAGCCGAATTAAGTCCTTGGCCAGATCTACAATTTTAACGGGCTTTCCCATGTCCAGAATAAAGATTTCTCCGCCATTGGCCATGGCTCCTGCTTGGATCACTAATTGGGCAGCTTCCGGGATAGTCATAAAATAACGCACCATTTCAGGGTGGGTAACCGTCACCGGACCCCCTTTGGCGATCTGCCTCTTAAACGTTGGAATGACGCTGCCACTGCTTCCCAGAACATTTCCGAACCGAACTGCTACAAAATTCGTTTGCGAGCGAAGATCCAGACTTTGAATCAACATTTCTACCACTCGTTTAGTCGCTCCCATGATGCTGGTGGGATTGACCGCCTTATCGGTAGAAATAGATACAAAGGTTTTTACTCTTACTCTACTGGCTGCTTCAGCCAGGTTTTGGGAACCCAGCACGTTATTTTTCAAGGCTTCTTCCGGATTTCGTTCCATTAAAGGAACATGTTTATGTGCTGCAGCATGAAAAACTACGCCGGGCCTATATCTATCAAAAATCAAGTCTACTTTCCGTCGATCTTTAATATCCAGGATTTCGGTTATATAACTGATTCCCGGCTGCTCGCACAGCAACTCCTGTTCAATCTCAAAGATGCTGTTTTCTCCATGTCCGATTAAAACCATTCTCCCGGGATTAAACCGGGCAATCTGACGGCAAATTTCCGAGCCGATCGAACCACCCGCACCGGTGACAAATACCGTCTCACCTGTAATATAGCTTGCTACTTCATCCAGGTTTACATTAACTGGGTCACGGCCAAGTAAATCTTCCACCTGAATCTGTCGAATCGGTCTGACATTCATGTCCCCGCTGATAACGTCATAGACTCCGGGCATAATTTTCAGTTCGACTCCAGACTTTTTACATATGTCCACGATGGCCCGGATAGATTCACCGGAGGCAGACGGCATGGCAATAATTACTTCATCAACTTTATAATCTTTTACTACACGAATAATATCCTCACGAGTACCCAATACCGGCATTCCAAGTAATTTCAGCTTTTGTTTTAAGGGATCATCATCAATAAATCCCATCGGATGTCCATCCCGGTAATTACGGTTTTTAAATTCGCGGGCTGTTAAGACACCTGCATCACCTGCCCCGACAATCAGCACCTGCTTTTGCTTGCCGGGATTATGATGCTCTGACTTATTATCTTGCAAGATCCGCCAAATAAAGCGCGAACCCCCGATCAAAAAGATCATCAAAAACCATAACAAAACAGCGGCGGCGTTTGGAATCCTAAACGGTGGTGCGGCGCCGGTGGCAATGCCATGTATATAAACAGCTGCCGCAGTTCCGCCTGTTCCAACGGTTACTGCGTAAACAATAGAGAGTAATTCCCCCGTACTGGCGTATTGCCAAAGCCTGTTATATAAACCAAAAATATAAAATACAATGATACAAATAATGGTTGCAGCTATAGCCGTATTAATATAGATTTGATAATCCTCTGCCTTGATGTCCCCTACAAAACGCAAATAAAAACTGCCGAAAGCTGCTAGGTTGATTAACACGACATCAATCAGCATTAAGAGCAACACTCGTTGACGAAATATCACCTAACCCAGTCCCTTCTCGCAAAAACCCATTATACTTTATTGTTCTAAATTTTACTACAACTAATTTCAATTTACAACTCTTAACGAGAAAGACAACTTCTAATAATTGGTTTTTTGTCGCCTTTTCACTTCCTGCCGGTCCCAATGATATAGTAACTATGTGGGAGATAACTAATCAGCCTTACGGCTAAATAGCTTGTAATAACAGTGACCAAAAAAACAATCGGATAAAACAGCCAATCACTGTAATCGACGGCATTATTCTTAAGCATTTCAATGGTAATTTGGATAAAGAATATGTGGATTAAATATATTCCGAAAGAGTAATCTCCAAATTTCTTCACCACTTTTGTCAAAATACCTCTTTTAATTACTAGGCTCGATGCCAGATTTAATAATAACAAAAAAGTAGAAATTTTCAAAATCGGATAAACCAGTTCTAACCCGATAAAAAAATAAGATGGAATGGAATAATAATCATAACCCAAGGTTAATCCAATGATTATAAAAAAACTCGATCCCAAGGTTAAAGCCAGGGATATTGTAAGAAATAACGGAGTTTGATGCTTAATCCCTTCCTTTAACTGTTCAAAGCGGTCATTAACATAAATACCCAAGCCAAAGTAAAACAGGAAGGAAATAAAGTTAATTTTTATAAAAGGAAAAGATGAGGTATGCAGGCCAACCATCCAAAGCATCTGAATTACGAACAAAAGGGCAATGAGAAATTCTGCTTTCCCACTATTTTTAAAGAAAATGTAGATTTTAATGACAAGTGGATAAAGGAGGTATAACGGTATTATTATTAGAAAGAACCATAAATGATAAGATGCATTCGCATTCCAAATGTTATTCAATAAGAGTGAAAACGTGGTACTTAGGGGGTTAGTTTTGATAACTGTCCAATTATTAAACACCGTATACAGTATGGAAAACAAAAGATATTGGGGAATAATCGAGCGGATTCTATTTTTGTAGAACTTGCTTACTGAATAATTTTTATAATATTTCCTTGCCAGGACAAATCCTGATATTAAAATAAACAGCGGTACTGCAAACTGAGAAAACATATCTATCCATAGGTTTAATAAAACTAACACGTTAAAGCTCTCTATTTTTGTAAAATATCCAGTCGTATGTATAGCTATAACTGCTAAAACAGCAAATCCTCTTAAAAAAGTAAATTCCTCAATTTTTTTATCCTTTGAATGGTCTATCCTTTTATCCATGCTCTATCTATTCCCTTCTTTATTATCGATGTATGGTTTCGGAAATAGTATTATTAGGATGGATTTCGGGAAATTGAGTTTGAACTGCGTCCTTAGATTCTCCAAGTACTAAGAATCTCCCGTATGGAACGAATTGGGAAACCTTATAGAAAAGTAAAGGCGCAAGAATCCCAATCAATAAGAAACGAATAGGTGTGATTGGGATTATTTGCCGAACCAGATATACTGCCGAAAGATGTAAGTACATGATTACCATACTCGCTCGCCCTAAGAGAGCTAAGGAATTTTTGAAAATGTGCCATTTGGTAAGAATCTTGCTTAATTGGATTGAAAGCAGTGTGAAAACCAAAGGAATTACCAGACTGGTACCAAAATAATAATATTGACGGTGTTTCATATCCAAGCCGTAATCAAGAATTTTTTGAGAATACAAATTAATAAACCCCAAAGAAATCACCAGGGCTAGTCCAAAAAGAATGTTCCGTCGGTTATGTAATTCTAATAGCTTAAATTGCCTTAGTAAATTACCTATTCCATAAAAAACTATAGCATATAAGCCAACATCCAGGTTCCAGGGAACAAAACTATTCATTAAATAGCGGGATTGCCAGTAAGCTAATAAATAACAACCTCCCAAAAAGATTATCTTATAGAATGAAGAAGACACGTTTCTACACAAGCAGTCATACATAACTTGTACAAAGAACAAACAAGTTACAAACCAAAACGTGGCGTAAACTCCTTCTAAAAGACTTCCTCCTAATAATAGTGCTATCCAATTGTTGCTCCAGAACTGTCCTGCCGGTTGGCCTTTCCAAATACTAACGCTGAACATCATTAGAGTTATAATAACTAAATAAAACATATATGGGACGAGTATGTGCCTTGCCTTTCGCTGAACATAACCCAACCATGTTTGTTGCGGCCTAAATCGGTACAAATAACCACTGACCAAGAAAAAAAGCGGCATATGAAACCAGAACATATAGAACGCATTCTGACTTCCGGAGTGTCCCCAAACCACCATCAAAATTCCTAAGCCTTTTAAAACATCGACCCATTCTAAATGCTCCACGCTAGAGTCAGCGATGGTCGCCACGATCATTGCCTCCACTTTAAATCTCTTTTCCTACTTAAAAATCTTTTATAGTCCAACAGACGTAATTTTATCATATATTCCGGTACTTAAAAAGGACTACCTGATCATTGCTGACGGTAGTCCGACGGTAGTCCTTGACATTACTGGATGGAGCTCTCCCCGGTAATCATCCAACGTGATTTTAATTTTATCAGATTAACTCTGACCTGTACGGTTTGCTCATACTCTTCCCCGAAGGAAGCCCTGTCTGCCAAGCTATAATCTCTCGCCTTATAACGATAATCTGCCCGCAGGGTAGCCGTATTCGCATCTGCACTTTCTAATGTAACCTGATCAAAAATTATTTGAGTGACATCTAAACCGACACCGCGCACCAGGAATTCTTCCGCTCGCCGGGCATGCTTTTCTAATAGTTCCCCCGTATAAGCTTTGGCTAGTTTGAGACGAAAGGTATTAATGTCTGCCGACTTCCAGGCTTCGAAGAAAATGCCGACATCCTGCTTATAGGCAGCGATGATTTGCTGGTTTACCTGGTTGCTGTTTGTATCCGGATCAGCATTAAAGCCGGCATCGGCTGCAGAAGAATCATCTGCAGAAGGATCATCATGGACCTGAATTGGCGGATTCTGCGTTGGGTCATTAACCTCTCCGGAAACCGTTTGAATGTTATTTTGACCACGCAGTTTGGAGATAAAAGAACTTGGTGAACTCGGATTCATCAGTAATGTCACGCCGAGCGTTCCTATTATGACACCAAGACCTAAAACTAAGGCTCCAAATATTAAATTCTTTTTACGCATAAGGACTAATCTCCTTCATCTGGTTTTTACTACTAGCTTTACCAGCATAAGAGGATTTTAGACATCCACTCAGTATGTAAAATGCATAAGGCCTGTCCCTGTCGGGCAGACCTTATGCTTTATGCTTTATATTCAATTTTTCGTGAATATGACAACTATTGTGTTTTTTAACCTTGATGCTTCCAAGGTCACGCGTGTTTAGCTGCCTATTCAATTATTCAACCCATAGAACAAAAATTATTATACTTGTTATACCTGATAAATCCTCCCCCTTAAACCACGTTTTGATAATATAGTTTTAGCACCACGGAATTCATGCTTTATATGAACTACCCCCACTAGCGCTTCGC
>CAYWSF010000091.1:0-6789 GCA_964460725.1 uncultured Desulfosporosinus sp. | reverse complement strand
CAGGGATGCGGTTTTCGAAGACGAATACAATCGCCTACCTGCAAAGGAATCATCTGTTGGCACCTCCCAATCAAAGTTCGATTCGCTCATATTTAATTATAAATACTTTAGCCCAAACGTTCATCTCTTTCTTTTAATTTTTAATCATTCCTTCCGCGACATAAAACGTCATGAAGGAATAATCTCAGACTTACCGCCTGTTAATATTTATAAGCCAAAAAGGCATGATAACCGCGCATCATCATGATAATATCTGCGACTGAAGATATTTCCCATGGTGCATGCATACTAAGAATCCCTACGCCGCAATCCAATACTTCCATGCCATAAACTGCCAAATACTGCGCTATGGTTCCACCGCCGCCTTGGTCAACTTTTCCTAATTCAGCAGTTTGCCATGCAATCTTCGCTTCATCAAAAATATTCCGCACTTCGGCAATGAACTCCGGATTGGCATCACTAGACCCGGATTTGCCTCGTGAGCCGGTATATTTACTCATTACCACACCCCGGCCCATGAAAGCAGAATTACGTTTGTCCATTACCTCCGCATAATTAGGATCAAATCCGACATTGACATCGGCCGACAGTGCTTTGGCCTGGGCTAGTGCTCGCCGCACCATTAAACCGTCATATGTTCCTATTTGCAGGGTAATTAATTCGGCAATAAAGTTTTCTAAATAGCGCGCTTTCATGCCCGTATTCGATTCGCTGCCAATTTCCTCTTTATCTGCAAAAAGGACAATCGTAGTCCACTCCGGCTGTTCAATCTCTTCAATCGCTTTCCAAGCAGCAAAGGAACAAACTCGATCGTCTTGTCCGTATCCGGCAATAAAACTCCGATCCAATCCGGCATAGCGGGCCTTGCCTGCCGGTACAGCCTCTAATTCGGCACTCACAAAGTCGTCTTCAGCAATACCATATCGCTCATTCAACAAGTTAAGGATCGCCTTTTTCACCCGCTCTTCATCATCCCTAGGAGAGGGATGATGGCCAATTAAAAGGTTTAATCCTTCCCCGGTAATCGCCTCAGGCAATTTTTTTTCGTTTTGATCCTTGGCTAAATGCGGCAGTAAATCAGTGATGGTAAAAACCGGATCCTCGCCCGTTTCCCCTACTACTATTTCAACCTTATGTCCATCACGTAAGACGACAATGCCGTGAAGAGCAAGGGGGAGCGCAGTCCATTGATATTTTTTAATTCCGCCATAATAATGTGTTTTAAAAAAGGCCATGCCTTCTTCTTCATAAAGCGGACGCTGTTTTATGTCTAAGCGGGGCGCATCGATATGGGCAGCAACTAAGCGAAAACCGTCGCTTAATGGTCGGATACCCGCTACGGCTAAAATACCGGCTTTACCGCGCACTGCCAGCCTGACCTTCTGTCCGGATTTAAAGTTCTTCACCTCATTAAGGGCTCGAAAACCTTCTTTTTGGGCCCAGCGCTCGAGGATTTGCCAGGATTCCCGTTCCGTCTTCCCTTCACTGAGAAAGGCCAAATATTCAGCCAATGCTTGATGCTCCTTCTTGGACATTACAAGTTCATCCCAAGCTGATTTTTCTTTTTTCAAATTCATTAAACAAACTCCTCTACATCCAAATTATCATTGCAGGCATCCTTACCAACCCTTTTAGATTTCTGCTTTACTGTTCCATTTATGTATTGCCGGCCTTTTGCCTTGTATCGTTATCGAAACGGCTCCTTCATCTCACGCAGGAGATTAATCAGTCCTTACGCTTAAAACCGGATTCCTTGCACCGGTGGCAATGGTTCAAGCAACTTTTGACTTATTTGTGCGGCAAATACTTGATCTATTACACGAAAGATTTCCAGTAAAAAAGGATATAACATCGAACTTTGAATAATTGAATTTATACTACCGCAAAGACCAAATTGCAAAAATAATGAAACTAACCCCGCCAAAACAGACAGGCCTAGAAGCCCGCTTAGCCCTCCGAAAAAAAGACCTCCTGCACGATTAAATAGCCCATACCATCCGCCGAAGGACTGAAAGAGTATAGCAAGGAACAGGCGAACGACAATTACCACAATAAAAAATACACAACAAAAAGCAATAACACTCAAGATTAGTTCCGTAAAAATTCCAGTGAGATGATCTGTTACTTGTTCGATGGCTAAGAACATCTGAACTTCGGATAGATTCTCAAATAAACAGCGCAATTCCAAAGGCAACTCCCACAAAATACCATCCGACACTGGGTTTCGTACAGCAGGCGCTTTAGATTGCACAAAGGGAAGTATCGCTTTATAAATAATCGGTTCCAACCATTGGCGCAATGGGAAATATTGTTCGACCCAACGCAATGCATCCGTATATTTCCATAAAGCAATCACAAAACCAACCACATAACTCAAGAAATTAAGAACGCTGGATATGAGACCCCTTTGATAACCATGTAAGGCACCAAGCAAAACAAAAGCTACAATGAGGATATCAACAAGATTCATATCATTTCACCCTTATAATGTCATTTACAATTGAAATTCTTTTTGCAATTTTTCCCTTGATCCAATTCTTACCGAATTCGATTCCCTTTAGTCTGTGAAAATTTTGCTTAAAGCTACCGCAGTCACCTCAATAACTCAGAAGGATTTCGGAAAGCAGGCCATCTAAGGTTAATACTTATAAAACATAATACTACTTAAAACCATGTAAAACAAAAGAAGACAGCTTCTCGCCGCCTCTAATACAACATTACAAATAAATATCTAATGTTTTATCTAATGTTTTATGTTAAAACTACAAATCCGCAAATAACATCTAATGTTTAATATCTAATATTCAATATTAAAATTACAAATCCGCAATTTTAATTATTAGTATAAAGCTGAAGCCTAAACATGGCGGGGATGCGTGCGAATCGAACACACCTCGGAACGTTCTGCGTCCCGACACACGGATTTGAAGTCCGGGAGCAGCACCAGCCACCACCCATCCCCATTGTTCCAGACAATTCTAACATATTCGGCGATATTTGGCAATAATATGGAAGCGAATCTTTCATACCAGCTTTTTGCTTTGCAACCTTTTTGTGACGGTTGTTTCCACAATTTAAAGCCGTGGATATTTTTTCGAAATAGTTGTCCTCATGTGGATAGCTATTGATTAGACTGCGTTAGGTTAATATAATTTTCTTTTGTCTCCATATCGCCTGGTTACCTTTTGATAGTCAAAGAACTCAAGCAGAGGAATGGTATACTTTCTGGAAATTTCCCACAAATCACGCACCTCGGAAATGCTGATTTCACCATTTTCCTTAAGAAACCCGATCAAACGTTCTTTGGCGAGTGCCAGTTCCTTTTGGTTAAAGTAAAATTGATCAATGTGTACCAATTCTCCATTTTCGCACATGTACAGGACATACTCCGGAGCTTCCGTCTTCGAAATACCACATTCTTCTGCAGTTTTAGTAATGTCAAGCGGTATCAATCCCCCAGCTTGTATTTTGGCACGTAAAGCATTCAATCGTTTTACAATAGCTGATGGCATTTCCACGCCTTCGTTTGTTTGGACTTTACTTCCGGAAACGCGATAAAATCCGCGGACAGAGCCTTGTTCAAGAATTGTTTGCCAACGCCGGTGTGACCAGGAAATTCCCAGTCGCGTCTTTAATTCCTCTCTGCTGATTCCCACGCGCAAAGGATTGGCCTTCTCATATTCTTTAACCATATTTATTAATTTTATTCGCCAAAGTTCAGCTGATCCTTTTCCCCAGTATAGTACTGTTTCATCTTCCTGCCAAATTTCCAACCGGTCTAGGTTATCCAGGGCCTTTAAACTCTCCTCTAATTCACTAGGAGTGATCTGTAAGGATGATAATAAATCGCTGCCTGTTTGCGGTTCAACAATTTCCCTTTCCAAGAGATCCAACGGATCGCCTTGGTCTTTTATTTTCATCTGTGCTATTACATTTGCTTTGAAGCGCTTATGTTTGAACTCTGCTACATCAAGTACTTTTCCCCCTGCAATGGTATGGGCAGGAGAATAAAAACGGAGCACAAAACGATCTCCTGATGCCGCAACAATCGGTTCTTCCAAAAGAATTTGCGCAAATCCCTCTTGTCCTGGGGGTAGCTCATCCCCCTCTAAAAGATGTATCCTGCCGAGGATTTCTGCGGTTCCCAGGTGAAACCGAACACGTTGCCTTTGCGTTAAAACTCTGTCTGCCGAGAGAAGGTTGAAGACCTTGATGTCTAAAATCTTTCCGACCTTGAAAACATTTGGCATTACCAGTACCGAACCCCGTTCTACTTCTGTAACATCAATTCCCGCAAGGTTAACTGCTACCCGCTGTCCGGCTTCAACAGCACTTACTTTTTTGTTGTGTACTTGAAGGGAGCGAACTTTTGCAAGGATATGTGCCGGTTCTATCGCTAGCTCTTGACCCAATTCTATTGTTCCTCTATGCAGACTGCCTGTCAAAACGGTACCAAAGCCCTGGATGCTAAAGACCCGATCAATTGGCATACGGACGGGACCGGTTGACTTCTTGCTTTCTGCCTCCGATAGCAACTCCTCAATGGTTTGAAGCAAATCAGGTATGCCTGCACCGGTGAGAGCTGAAACCCGACAAATCGGTGCTGCATGAAAAGCCGTTTCTTTTAATTTCTCACTTATTTCTTCTTCCATAAGCTCTATCCACTCTTCGTCCACAAGATCTGCCTTATTAAGAATAACAATCCCTCTCGGTATACCAAGCAAAGTCAGGATGTCAAGATGCTCCTGGGTCTGAGGCATAATCCCCTCATCCGCTGCAACCACAAGTAACACTACATCCATTCCGCTGGCACCTGCCAACATATGGCGCACAAATTTTTCATGCCCAGGAACATCTACAATCCCAATTTGACGTCCACTAGGCAGTATCATATGTGCGAATCCAAGTTCAATTGAAATCCCCCGTTGTTTTTCCTCTTTTAAGCGATCTGTGTCCATACCGGTAAGAGCCCTGATCAACTCGGTTTTGCCGTGATCTACATGTCCGGCAGTTCCTATTAAATAGTGTCGTTCATTCATTTCCGTTCCCCTTATTTACGTGATTTATACCAAAAATATATTATTGTTGGCAAAAATACAAGTCCCAGGTATCCAAATAGAGGATAGACAAATTGTACAATTTTAGAAAATTTCACACCTGCTATCGGTATTATTAAGAATAGCAGAAGGAGTGTTGCCTTATGATAACCTAATTTACCGGTTTCAACAACTCTGCTTACAAGACCAAAGCCATTGCCGATGGCCGCAGTAATCATCGCTAACCACAGAACAACCACATAGAAAAAAGCAGGCCAATCCCCTAATTTTCCTGCGACTGCAACCATCGGTATTTCTAACCCTATGCTGTCAGGAAACTTAAGTAAGGAAGCTCCAATGACAAAGGCAAATAACCCCAGTGCTAACCCACCAAAAACTGCACCCAAGCGTGCTCCCGGTCGTTGAATCTCTCTCCCCAACGAAGCAAACACTACCATCGCCAATGTTAAATTGAAAGAGACATACAAGACAGCAGAGAAAGCCCAATGTTTTAAAATTGGACTGCTTTGCATTACTGCGTTACCTACCGAATCAGAAGGAGCTGCCAAAAAAATTGTCGCAGCGGCTATACCCAAACAAAAAATAAATTTTACCGGTATCAATGTAGAATTAATCCAGAGGACGCCTTCTCCTTTAAACCACAAGCTTATGGCAATTACTGTACCTGTTAGAAAGATCCCTAACCAGCGAGTGAAGCCAAAGTATTCGTAAAAGAGTGCCCCACTACCGGAAATCATCGCCAGCATCCCGACAAATAAAAGGGCACTGACAAGGTGGTCTGCCCATCGCCCTAACCTATGACCGAGGAGGTATTCAAAAAACTGCGGATACGCAGTGATTTTCCAGCGTTCCTGTAAATCCAGCATGCACCAGCCCAGGAGAGAAAAAAGAAAAGTGCTCACTCCGATTCCCACTAATCCCCATTCGCCAAATTGCGCAAAAAACTGCTGAATTTCTTGGCCCGAGGCAAATCCAGCTCCCATGACAGCCCCAATATAAGTTGCGGCCACCTGAAAGGTAATTTTCCATTGCATGATGCTCCCCTCCTAGCATCATGCTTATTTCCGAAATCGGCATATCATGCATAAGAAGGTTAGCTTTTGGGGAAAATTAATTTGTATGTTTATTGCAATTTTTAATTATTATTAGGGGGCAACTCGTGAGTATATTTTCGTTATTCAGTGAACCCAAAAAAGTTAAGGCCCATATTGACGATCATCGTGCAAATGTAAAATTAGAAACCCGGCTTTCGGACCTATTTTCCTCTACACGGAAACGCCCCACTGTAATCTTGTGCATTGGAACTGATCGATCGACAGGTGATGCTTTGGGGCCTCTGATTGGAACCCATCTCTCACGTCTTGATTTGCCGGAACTTAATATTTATGGAACCCTCGATGAACCTGTTCATGCAACGAATTTACATAAGAATATTCAATTAATCCAGCAATCATTTTTCAATCCCTTTATTATTGCCATAGATGCCTGCCTTGGTAGTATGAATTCCATCGGATGTATTGTACTGACCGATGGCCCATTAAAACCTGGTGCCGGCGTTCACAAAAAACTTCCTGAAGTCGGCGAGGCTAATATCACTGGGATAGTAAATGTCAGTGGTTTTATGGAATATATGATATTACAAAATACCCGGCTCAGCCTAGTATGGCGGATGTCTGAAAACATTAGCACTCTTATAACTCGTTCCTTTTTAAAAGTGCGACAGGGAAAGGGT
>CAYWSF010000090.1:0-6869 GCA_964460725.1 uncultured Desulfosporosinus sp. | reverse complement strand
TTATCCTGAGGCGAAACCTGAATTGTGAAGGTTGTATTAATTGTTTCATTATGACGGCTAACCTTTTCAAGCTTAAGTCCGGCGGGTGATTCAAGGATTTGCTTTTGGTCGGGGTTAATGAGTACCTGACATTCGTCCTTAGGGAGCATTCAGGTATCAACTGTCCTCACCTCTTTCATGAAAAATTATTTATTCTCATAACATTCTTGTGTTTTTAGCCATACACTTAGCGCTCGTCCGGCCACTGAATTTGTTTGTTTATTGACAATTAAACGGTGAAAATGAAAAATAGTTAAAAAACTTAAAGAGGATTTCTTACCAAGGAAAACGGTACACGCATCCATGCGCTTTAAAAGAATAATGATGTTTTTGTACAAGAAGATGGTATAATGGAATTATTTATAAGGTGAAGGACTTTGCATCTAATTAAATGGGATTAGGAGGGCAATAATGATTCAAGATATAGAACCAAGAATATTTAATAACAATTTCAAAAACAAAACCGCAAAGCCGCAGGATCTATTTCTTGCATATGAAGGGGATTCTGTACTGGTGAGGGAAGATAAGAGTAAGCTTTGGTATCCGTCATTCGCTGATTTTGCGGAGATGGGGTATACCCATCTTATAAATAATGCCCAATTTCTTTTTAGTATAGATGATATTAACTACTACTTAACAGACCAAAAGGGCCTTGACTCAGCGGACGGCTGGAGCTACGTAAGCACTAAAAGATTCATGACCGAGCTAAAGTATTGGCGTTCATTTGCAGGTGTGGTTGGGTGGCAATTGAATCGCTGGTATGATGATCATCGTTTCTGCAGCAAATGTGCTCAAACAATGAAACATTCAGATAAGGAACGGATGCTCTATTGCGAATCTTGTGGATTTCAAACCTATCCGATTATCTCTCCCTGCGTGATTATCGCGATTCATAATGGTGAACGTCTGCTTTTGACCAAGTATGCCGGACGCGAATATACGAAATATGCGCTTATAGCCGGCTTTGCCGAGATCGGAGAGAGCCTGGAGCAGACTGTCCACAGAGAAGCGAAAGAGGAAGTAGGCGTTAAGGTAAAGAATCTGAAATTCTACAAGAGCCAGCCTTGGCCATTTTCCGATACGTTGCTGGTCGGTTTTTTTGCTGAACTTGACGGCGATGATACCATCACAATTCAGGAAGACGAACTGTCCTTAGGCGTGTGGATGAAGAGAGAAGATGTCCCCCTTGAGGAAATAAATATTAGCTTGACCGGTGAGATGATGAAGGCATTCAGAGACGGACTGATCGAATTATAAGCAAATTTGGATTGATCGAAATGATTAAAAATAAATGCTGAACAATTAGTAAATTTATAATTATTGGCAATAAATTTGTTATTGACAAAGAGATAGATATAGTTTATTTTAATAATGAACGGAGGTTCATTATTGTGCAATATCTCAAAGACGAAATTAAAAACAGCATCATAAGTGCTGCCCTTGATGAATTTGAGAAAAAGGGATTTAATGATGCTTCCATCCGGACCATCGCAAAAAATGCCGGCATAGCTACTGGTAATCTATACCGGTATTTTACCGGCAAAGAAGAGTTGTTTAATTACATTATGGAACCTGTATCTGAGCGATTCACCGCTCTTATTTTCTGTGATTTTAAAGCAGATGCCAATAATTCACCGGTTTTAGCAGACGTGGTGGACAAAATCATGAGTTTTTATGAAGAATACAGCAGGGAGTTTATGATTTTGCTGGATAAAAGCGAAGGTTCTGTCTATCAGAATTTAAAAGAAGATTTAGTTATTCTGATCGATAAGCGGATGAAAGAAGAGCTAAAGCCTAAATTGAAGGCGGAAGAGATCGCCATTGCCGACGAATTTATTTTTTATGTAGTCGCCGCCATGCTAATCGAAGGTATTCTGAGAATATTAAAACAAGGTAAAGGGGATGGCAGGAGAATAAGGAAACTAATTAGTCAGATACTGGCTTTAAATCCAAATCATTTTGAGATCATGAAGAAAGACCCGGTCTTTAGACAGTGAACACGCTTACGTTTAAAGTGAACACGCTCAAGCTGAATGGACGACTCTTACACAAACACGCAGATAATCGCCTAATTATGGCAATCCAGCAGTTCGAAAGCATGGAATTGACTGGATACTACATTTAACGCATGCCTCAAAAATTCACATTTGAGTAAGAGTCACCGAATAGCGTGACTTCGCTGAGCATACTCTCCTGTCCGGTGGCGAGTATGCTCAGCGAAGCATTCATTATTGAATGGATAAAGGAGCAATAACGAAATGATAAAAGCATTGGAGAAGATAAAAGCAAAAAAAGTAATCTACTATTTGGCGATCGTACTGATATTAATAATAGGATTCTTTTTGTACCGCAATATGGACACCTGGGCAATACTCCAAAAAGACCCGCCGGTTGCCGCCGACAGCAAAGTTACCGTTGAGGTCCGGAAAGCGGAAACTATAACTGTGCTGCCGAAGAGTACTTATGATGCCACACTTTTGGCAGGGGAAGAAGGCGTGGTCGGAGCGGAGGTGCCCGGTAAGGTTGTGCAGGTTCTATTTAAAGAAGGTGAAGCGGTCCGAAAGGGCGCGCCTTTGATTGTTCTGGACAGTCAGGATCTGAACGACCAACTGAAAGCTGCCCAGGACCAGCTGGCTGCGGTGCAGGCCACTTTGCCCAAAGCGGAAGCCAACATCGAAATCTGCCGGCGCAATTATGAAAATGCCAAAGCGCTTCATGAAGCCGGAGCAGCAGCAGCTAACGATTTAAGTGATGCCGAGACGGCCCTGAGAGTTGCCCAGGCGGATCTTACTGCTTTGCAGGCCAACATCGGGGCGGCCCGGAGCGGGATCGACAGATTGCAGCATTCCTTGGAAAAATCAGTGATCAAAGCGCCCGCAGCCGGCTATGTGGAAGATAAGAACGTTGCCGTGGGAGCATATGTGGCACCCGGGGTGCCGCTGGCCATGGTGAAAAACACCTTGACCATTCATGCCGTAATTAAAATCCCGCAGGCGGATGCCGCCAAAATTAAGGTCGGTCAGAAGGCCAAAGTGAAAGTTGACGAAGACAACCAGGAATATGACGGAACTGTTAGTTATATCAGCACGGAGGCCAGCATGGCTTCCAGAACTTTTATGGCCAAAGTGGAAGTGCCGAATAAGGATAATAAACTGAAAACAGGTATTTTTGCCAACGTGGATATTGTCAGCGGCAGTGAAGTATCTGTGCTTGTTATTCCGCTGCAAGCAGTGGCGGGCAGCGAAGAAAGTTATTATGTGTATACGAATGATAAAGGGGTGGCGCGCCGCACTGCGGTGACGCTGGGTGAGACCTACGATGACCGGATTGAAATAACATCAGGCCTCGCGGAAGGTGCCGACGTGATCTGCAGTAATATCAGTGTGCTCCAGGACGGTGACCTCATAGTTCCGGCGGAGCAGCCCACTGCCCCGGCTGAAGAACAGTCTCTTGCTTCAGCCGCAGGACAGCCGCTTGCTGAAGGAGTGCAGTCGCTTGCTGCAGGAGCAGGACTGACGTTTGCTGCAGCAGAAGGGCAGATGCGTGCTGCTGCAGGGGTGCAGACGCTTGTTGCAGCAGCTGAGCAACCGCTTGCTGCAGGAGCAGGACAGACACTTGCTGTAACCGCAGGGCAGGAGGTTTAAAGATGCGTTTGACAGATGTGAGCCTGAAGCGCCCCACTTTAACAATCGTTATTATTATTGCTCTGATGGTGACCGGCCTGGCTTCGTTCATCGGACTGCCCATTAACGACTTAACCGAAGTCAATATGCCCGTCGTTTCGATTGTCGTTGTGCAACCGGGTGTTGCGCCGGACCAGATCGAAACCAAGGTAACCCAGAAGGTGGAGGATACGGTGGGACAGATCTCGGGTGTGGATGAAATCACTTCCACGATAAGAGACAGTGTCTCCATTACAGTAGTGCAATTTATTCTGGAAAAACCGGCGGAAGAAGCGGTTCAGGAAGTGAAGGATAAAATGGGGGCCATTCGCGGTGATTTGCCTCAGGATATAGAGGAACCGGTTATCGCCACGTATGATTTAACAGCCCAGCCGATCGTGTCGCTGGCGGTTACCGGCACGGTTGGGGAAAAACAGCTTTCTGAGGTGGCCGACAATACGATCCGCACGCGGCTAAGCACTGTAAAGGGTGTCGGCTCCGTCAATGTCTATGGTGATCAGGAACGTGAGATCCAGATCCTGTTGGATAAGCAAAAAATGAATGCCTTCAGCATTACGGCCGCGGAAGTGGCTAACAGCTTAGGGTCGGATAATTTGGATATCCCGGGCGGCAAAGTCTCCGACGGCGACCGGGATATAAGCTTGCAAACCACCTCCGGCATCCGCAGGGTGGAAGACTTTGGGAAGATCCTTGTTGGGAAGCGCGGCGGGGATGAAATCCATGTCAGTGATATCGCCGAAGTGGTGGACGGCAGCAAAGAGATGGACAGCATCTCGCTTTATAACGGGCAGTCGGCCATCGGGATCGACGTTGTCAAACAGTCCGGGGCCAACACGGTTGAAGTGGCCGGGGACATCAAAAAGGAAATCGCAAACATCCAACAGGACCTGCCGCTGGGAATTAAGATCGACATTGTCAAGGACAACTCCCTGATGATTCAAGAGCAGGTTACAGACATGGTAAAAACACTGATCGAAGGCTGTATCATCGCCGTACTGGTTATTTTCCTGTTTTTGGGCAATGGTGCCAGCACTCTGATCACCTCTCTGGCACTTCCCACCTCGATTATTGCCACGTTTATCATCATGAAGCTGATGGGTTTTACGCTTAATCTGATTACTCTGATAGCCCTGGCGCTGTCCATCGGCTTACTGATCGATGATTCTATTGTGGTCATTGAAAATATCGTCCGGCATATGAAGATGGGCAAATCGCCGTTTCAGGCTGCTAAAGAAGCAACCTCAGAAATCGGCCTGGCGGTTCTCGCCACCACGCTGAGCATTGTAGCGGTATTTCTGCCGGTGGCTATGATGAGCGGCATTTTGGCGAGCTACCTGCGGGAGTTCGGGCTCACCGTTGCGTTCAGCGTCCTGATCTCGTTGTATGTGTCCTTTACGCTGGTGCCCATGCTGGCGTCCAGATATTTAAAGGCCGGTGGGGAGCATGGCATAACGATTAAGGGGTTTATTGGGAAATCTGTATTATGGTTTAATCGCTTGTTTACTAAACTGAGTATACAATACGCCAGGCTTTTGAAATGGTCCTTAAAGCACAGGCTGGGCGTCGTGGTCTTTTCCGCAGTTTTATTATTGTTAAGCATCGCTACGCTGCCGTATTTGGGCATGTCCTTCATGCCGGCGGAAGATAAAGGCGAAATCAATATTAAGGCTTCGCCGGATGCCGGCTTGTCCCTGGAAAAAGCCGGCACAATAGCCCGGGAGATGGAGGCGGCCGTCCAGGGGTTCCCGCAAGTGCAGTATACCTATGCCACCGTGGAAGCAGATCAGGTAGCTATGTATGTCAAAGTCATCGGCAGCGACCAGAGGGAAGAGCCGATCGAAGAGATTGTAGCCGGGATGAGAAGCAGCCTGCAAAAAATACCGGGGCTTAGTTTTTCCATTACCGGTAACAGTTCGATCGCCACCATTGGCACTGTTGGCCACGAGGATTTTGCTTACCATATTACCGGCCATGACTTTGACGTTCTTCAGCAGTACGCTCAGACGCTGAAAGCTGCGGTCCAGGATTTGCCGGGTGCCGTAGATGTCAGCCTGAGCTATAAAATAGGCAGCCCCGAAGCGCAGCTTCAGGTTGACCGGGACAAGGCGGAAGACTTGGGCGTCAGCCCGGCATTGGCGGGGAGCACCCTTCGCATTTTATACAATGGCGTTACCGTCGGACAATATGAAGAAAAAGGTGACCGTTATGATGTGACTGTGAAACTGAAGCCCGAAGACCGGCAAAGCTTAAGCAGCTTCAGCGACATCTACGTCCCGGGCAGCAATACGGAATATGACAATCCCATCCTTGTGCCGCTCGCCCAGGTGACTAATCAGGTATTTACGACCTCCGATGCGACCGTCAACCGCTTTGAAAAGGAAAGGGAGATCCAGCTTTCTGCAAATGTAGTGGGCATCACCCCAGGGGATTTCGACCAAGCTTTCCAGCAGACAGTTGAAGATATCGGCCAGCCCGCAGGGATCAGCTTAACTGCCACCGGTGTCAATTCGCTAATGACGGAGGTTTCTGAAGGCATCGCCATCGCTTTGATCCTTGGTGCCGTGTTCATCTTCCTGATTCTATCGGCTCAATTTGAGAGTTTTATTGACCCTCTATCGATAATGTTCTCGCTTCCCCTGGCCATTATCGGTGCCGTTCTCGGTCTCCTTGTCGGGCAAAAAGAACTCAGTATAGTGGCGATGATCGGTATAGTTTTGCTGATGGGCTTGGTAACCAAAAACGCCATCTTGCTGATTGACTTCACCCGGCAGCGCCGACAGGAAGGAGCACCGCGTCAGGAAGCCATTCTGGACGCAGCGACCACCCGCTTAAGGCCGATTCTGATGACAACGCTGGCCATGATTTTCAGCATGGTTCCGATTATTGCCGGAGGCGGCGCGGGCTCCTCGTTCCGTTCGCCGATGGCCTATGCGGTGATCGGAGGCCTGATTACCTCGACGCTTCTGACCTTGGTTTTGGTCCCAATCATGTATACATTTTTGGACGATGTAAGGAGCCGGTTTGGCAGGAAACGCGGCACCGGCAGGAAAACCAGTACAAATAACACGCTTTCAGTTTAACATTGACTATGAATTTACTATTATCCATTCAAAATTAACGTAATCCAAAGGACCTTGGATTCATCCA
>CAYWSF010000089.1:2015-6871 GCA_964460725.1 uncultured Desulfosporosinus sp. | reverse complement strand
TAAACATTTCCCCGGCACCCTCAGCGTCACTGCCCGTTATAATGGGAGTATGTACGTAGACATAACCTTTTTCCTGAAAGAACTTGTGAATTGCAAAAGATACTACGGATCGCACTCTAAATACGGCGGCAAAGGTATTTGTCCTGGGACGCAAATGCGCCAGTGAACGTAAGTATTCAAAAGTATGCCGCTTCTTTTGCAAGGGATAATCAGCCGCAGCCGGCGAGAGAACCTCGATTAGATCTGCTTTTAATTCAAACGGTTGCTTTGCTCCGGGGGAAGGAAGGAGAGTTCCTTGAATACGCAGGGCGGAACTGAGGGTTACCTTGCCAATTTGCGCAAAGTTTACAAGACTATCTTCAAAAACCACTTGGATATTTTTGAAAAAACTGCCGTCATTGATTTCAATAAAACCAAATGCTTTGGATAAGCGCATCGTGCGAACCCAGCCGGATAGTTCTACTTTTTGTTCGAGAAAGCGATCTGTCTCTCTAAAAATTTCTTTCACTGTGACTGATTGCATGCTCATAATTCACTGCCTTCCGCTTTCTAATATTTCATATCTGAATAATCGTAATCATTGACACCTAAAGACCCTGATCAGGTCTTATGCCAGCTTTTTTCCTAATATATAATATCATGTTTTGTGATGGAATCAATCTAAATGTCCTTTCCGCAAGCTTCCACATCGATACCGGCCATTTTTATCAGATACATGGCATTGCGCGTGGTGGAAATCCCAGGCCGAAGTTTATAGTCAAAATGTATTTTATCGTTTTCATAGTACTCCCGGAAATGATAGTTTCTCACTCTCAGCTCGCTTTCATGCTCCAGGTCTCCTAATTCCAGATCATGAGTGGATACCATACCCATAGCGCCAACTTTACTTAGCTGCCGAATCAAAACCTTAGCCCCTGTATGTCGATCCTGTGAATTCGTCCCTTTAAAGATCTCGTCTAGGAGGAAGAAAATCTTTCCTTCTGTTTGAGACGCGCTGACAATTTTTTTAATGCGCAATAATTCCGCGTAGAAGGAAGAAATATTTTTGCCCAGGTTATCACTCACTCGCATACAGGTATAAATGTTCAGCAGCGAACAGCGAAAATGCCGGGCACACACCGGAGCCCCTGCGTACGCCAGCACAAGATTAATGCCCACCGTACGAAGCAAGGTACTCTTGCCGGACATATTTGAACCCGTGATTAATAAAATACCGGCACGCTTATCGATCGATATGTCATTGTCGATTGCATTAACCAAGAGGGGATGTCCCATCTGTACGGCAACTATCCCGGCATTATCTGAGACAAATTCCGGGATTGCCCACTCCGGGTGATCAAAGTGAATAACGGCCAGACTGGCTAACCCTTCCAGTTCAGCGACCGTATCCACCCAGCGTTCCAGTGAACGTCCGGATTTTTGTTTCCAGGATTCCAAAGCAATCATACACTGAATATCCCAGAGGGTGAAAATGTTAATAATTAAAAAAATAAAATTATCCCGATTGGAAATACGCTCAGCTAAACCGGAAAGCTTTCTGATCTGTTCAAAGGCTGTCTTTCCATCGCGGTTATATAATCCTTGCTTTAAATTTTTCAGATATTCCGCTTTAAATGTGCGCTTTTCAAACCGCTCCAGCATTTTCTCATAAACACGAAAACTATCCTTATAGTCATGAACCGCTTCAAGGGCTTTATTTCTTTGCTTTCCCGCAAAGAGTATGAGCGACTGAATTAATAAACCCGCCACCGCATACCAAATAGACACTTTGTTAGTGAAGAAATAAAGCAGTAAAAATATCAGCGTAATTAGCGGGAGGGCCCGGGCCAGAATGATCACCTCCAGCCGCAGGTAAGTTGGATCATAGGCCTTCGCCCATTTGATAATCCGGGTGGGAGAATTTAAGGGAGACTTCGTGGTCTCCGCTTCTGCCATAAAGCGATGCCTCCAGGCAAGATTTCTGGCTAATTCCTGGATGGCATCTTGTTTTTTCCGGACAATACCGCTCTCTGCCGGAGGCTCAGTCAGCCATGCTTTCAGAGTTTCCCTGCCGCGAAAGGTTCTAGCGGTATTAATCCACTGGAACAGTGAATTAGTTCCAAAAAGGTCAAGATCATCCGAGTAAGGGTGTTCCGGATCTTTAAATTCTTCTCCCATATCGGGAAAGGAATTCCACTCGCCGGCTAAACGCTTTAAAGAAGAGTCATAGCTTTCAAAAATCACTTGGATATAGTGTTGCTTTCTTCTTAGTTTCTGATGCCAAAGAACACATGCTGCAAAAGCAACCACTATTAAGAGAAGTACACCAAGGCCAAAACCAGCGGATAATCTCTTAGTCATATAAAGAAAAACCAGCCAAATGCACCCAATTAAGAAGAGAGCCATTCTCAGATTACTTAGTCGGTTAAGCGTTCGGGTTAATTTTTCTAAACACCGCAAGTAAAATGCCCGTCGTTTTTCATACTGTTGTTGTGGTTCGATCAAATGTGTATCCCCCAAAAATATGATAAAATACTTAAAATACTACAATTACATCTCGTTTTCTTTATCAATCTCCCATGCCCTTCGGGTACAAATAATCATGAATATGCCATTTATCCCCAAAGGACATAATAGATCCATTTTCTAAGCCATTGATCTCTAAATGAGGGTTTTGCAACAGAATAATACCTTATAATTATACACCACCTGAACCATTGTTGCCAGATCATGGAATTGATTGTTCAGGCACTGAATCACGGTTTCTTCTTGAGCTTAGCCAGGGCATCTGCCAGCGCCGTATTGGTGAAGCTGCCCTCATTTTGCTTTTTTAAAAATGTGCTTACTTCCCGCTTGGAAATATTACTTTTCTCGGCTGCTCTTCGTTTCGTAAAAGTAGAAAGTTTCTCACGATAGCCACAAATACAAGCGAAGATTCTATTCTCTCCGTCACCCTTAATCTGCATTTTTTTATGGCATTCCGGACACCGGGCATTGGATATTTGCGCTATTCCTTTGCGGTAACCACATTCCCGATCTTGGCAGACGTACATCTCGCCTTTCTTTCCTTTAACCTGGAGAAGAAATTTGCCACACTCTGGGCACTTAGTGCGCGTTAAATTATCATGCTTGAAGGTTTGCGAACTGGCACCAACCGTTGAGACAAGCTGCGCGGCATACCCCCTGATGCCGGTCAGAAAAGCTTGACTATTAATCCGTCCCTTGCTGATCCCCGTCAATTGTTGTTCCCATTTAGCGGTTAGTTCCGGTGATTTTAGTTCATAGGGAACCAAGCTGATCAGTTGAATCCCTTTCGAGGAAGGAATTATTTCCTTGCCCTGGCGATGCATATAGAAAGAATTGAAAAGTTTTTCAATAATTTCTGCCCGGGTGGCCGGCGTCCCCAGCCCATGGCTTTGTTCCATTACCTCGCGCAGATTTTGATTATCGATCAATTTCCCAGGGTGTTCCATGGCAGAAAGCAAGGTCGCTTCCGTATAGCGGGCCGGTGGTTTTGTTTTACCGGTCACCAACTTAACCTGCAAATTTTTCAGACTTTCCCCTTTACGCAGCTCCGGGAGGGTTTGTTCGGCTTCCCTGTCTGCCACTTCGCCGTCTTCCTCTTCAGGGTCCCATCTGCCGATGCCCTCATAGACATTGCGCCATCCTTTATGCTTGACTACTTTACCCTGGGCAGTAAAAATTTCTCCTTTTATCGCCAGCGAAACCTTTGTTTGTTCATATTCAAAAGGCGGCGAAAGTACCGCCAAAAAGCGTCTCACGATTAAATCGTAGATTTTTAATTCTTCCGCGCTTAGGCGTGATAAGGCTGGCGGTTGTTCCGTGGGGATTATGGCATGGTGATCCGATACCTTCGAACCATCCACAAACCGTTTCGTAATAGGCAATTTATTTTTTAGTCTGCTGCGTGCCAAATTCACATAGGGCCCAAGGGCAATGCTTTTCAGCCGTTCCGGCAGCGTGGCAACGATGTCTTCGCTAATATAACGGGAATCCGTGCGCGGATAGGTCACTATTTTATGATTTTCATAAAGCTGCTGCATGACCGAGGACGTCGTATGGGCGGAGAAACCATATTTACGATTAGCATCCCGTTGTAACTCTGTAAGATCATAGGCTAAAGGCGGAAGCTCTTTCTTAGCCTCTTTTTTGACCGCCATTACTTCCCCGGTTTGTCCGCTTACTTTAGCCAGGATTTGCTCTGCTTTCGTTTTGTTAAAAATGCGTGTTTGCCCGTTTTTGTCCTGCCAGCGATAATTCACACCACCGGCTAAAACATTAAGCGACCAATAGTCTTTCGGAACAAAATTTTTGATTTCATTTTCCCTTTCCACAACCATGGCCAAGGTAGGGGTTTGCACCCGGCCCGCAGAAAGTTGGGCATTATATTTACAGGTCAAAGCTCTGGTAACATTCAGCCCCACTAACCAATCTGCTTCGGCGCGGCATTCTGCAGCAGCAAAGAGATCTTCATACTCTTTGCCGGGTTTTAAATTGTTGAACCCTTCCCTGATCGCCCGCTCAGTTAGCGAGGAAATCCACAAGCGTTTGATCCCTTTGCGCCAGCCCACTTTATTAATAATCCAACGCGCTACCAGTTCACCTTCCCGTCCGGCATCAGTGGCAATAATCAAGTCATTAATTTCCGGACTGTGCATCCACTTTTTCACTACGCCAAATTGTTTCGCAGTTTCTTTCATCACTACCAAGTTCATTTTGGCGGGCAGCATGGGCAGGTCTTCGAGCTTCCAGGTTTTATATTTCACGTCATATGCTTCCGGGTCGGCAAGGGTCACCAAGTGTCCGAGGGCCCAAACCACAACATACCTTGGCCCGATAAAACAACCGTTCCCTTT
>CAYWSF010000089.1:0-2005 GCA_964460725.1 uncultured Desulfosporosinus sp. | reverse complement strand
ATCCTGGCGACCTCACGGCCAACTGAGGGCTTCTCGGTCAATACCAATGTTTTTCCCATCTCATACTTCCTATCATTTGTAATTACTACGATAACATCTTTTCCTCTAATTCTTGGGCTCCGTTAAGTTGTGTCTTCCTGTTTTTTGTAATTAACTATGATAACCCCCCAGGCAACGAGGGCTAAGGCAATAATCATGTTCACTGTCAATCGTTCACCGGGAATAAACAAAGCCGATAAAATGCTGCCCGATACAGGTATCATAAATTTATAGACACTAATTTCCCCTGCTTTATTGTATTTCAAAATTGCGTACCAGAGCGAATAAGCGATTGCCGAGAGAAAAGCCAGATAGAGGACGAGTGCTGTGCCTTTATTTGTAAAGACTATCGCCTGGGGCTGTAAGCCGGGTAACCCCACGGCAATCAAGAGCAGGGAGCCTAACAGCATTTGCCAAGCCGTGAGCACAAAGGGATGAATCTTCTGCGCAATCGCTTTTGCCAAAATTGTACCGAAAGCACCAACCAGACCGGTTAAAAGCATAAATCCTTCGCCCCGCCAAGAAAAATCAAAGTTAAAATCCTTGCCGTAATTAATGAGAATAATCCCCGTAAAGCCTGCTATTAAGCCAAAGATCTTACGCCAATTCAAGCGGTCATCGAGATAAACGAAATGAGCTAATACAACCATAAAAAACGTACCCGCTGAGTGTAAGATAGCACCTTTCATGCCGGTAACATGCGCCATGCCATTATAAAAAAAGAAGTACTGCAAACTAACTTGCAGCAAGCCCAACAAAAATAGCTGTGGCAGCATCTTCAGTTTAACCTTTAGAGACTGCCGAATTATTACCAAAGTCATTATAAAAATTAATAATGAAGCAATTAAAAAGCGCAGTCCGGCAAAAACTATGATTGCGGATATGTCATCCGAGGCAATGCTCAATTCGGTGTAACTTATTTTGAGAACCGGAAAAGCACTTCCCCAAAGAACAGAGCAAAACAGGGCAATCACAATAACCCATTTTCCATTGGTTAAATAGTATCTAAAACCGGATTCCTTTTTGGATAACAAAAGTTCATGTTCTTCAGTTTGTTCATTAGTTCTTTCATTGTCGGCCATTCAGTTCTCCCAGACATAAATCCTCATTCAAAGATATTACTGCCTTTTTATACATTTCTCGATCAATGACAAATTGCATATTCACCTGCCGCAAAGACTGGGAAACACATTTAATGTTAATCCCACTGTCAGCCAAATTATTCACTGCCCTGGCCATGATCTTGGGCATAGCAATATTGGAACCAATCACACAGACAATCGCCGCCTGCTGAACGGTTACTGTTTGATATAAAGCTTTCAAGTCCGCTATTAGCCGATCATTCAAATCTGATTCCCAGATCACAAGTGAAATGCTATTCGCATTAGTGGCTTTCATAATATAACTAATATGATGGTCCTTAAACCTTTTCATGATTTCCAAATCAAAGCCAGGTTCTCCAACCATTGAGGTATCATGAATTTCCAAAATCACAATCTTATCGGAACCGGCGATAATTTCGATCTTTGCCTGGGGACCAATATAATCGTTGGAGATCACTGTGCCAGGGTGATCCGGTTCAAAGGTGTTTTTGATACGCAGGTTTATGCCCGCCAATTCCAACGGCTTAGAGGCATTAGGATGAATGGCCTCCATGCCAATGTCCGCAAGTTGGTCGGCAACATCGTAGTTTGTCCGGCCTACTACAATTGCTTTATCCACGCCGACGATTTTCGGGTCGGCGGATGATAAATGAAATTCCTTGTGGATAATCGCTTCATCCGCTTTTAAGTGGGTAGCAATTTTGGAAAAGGTTATATCGGAGTATCCCCTTTGATATTCCCGCATAATGCCCTCGATCCCTTTCGTATAGCCGGTGGCAACCAGAATTGCCTTCTGGGGGTTAACGTCTCGGAAGCATTTCTCAATTCGCTCGCTAATGGAAAGTTGTTTGGAATCGCGAAAA
>CAYWSF010000088.1:0-6888 GCA_964460725.1 uncultured Desulfosporosinus sp. | reverse complement strand
ACCTACAACCTACCGGTTAACAGCCGGTTGCTCCACCATTGAGCTATCGAGGAATAATCCACGCAACGGTAATTATACGTAATTCTGCTTCCGTAGTCAAGCTTTTATAAGAAAATAATTTATCGTCAGAAAAACCATAATTTTTCAATCAACAATTACGGAGAAATAATATGGAGAAAACTTCTTGCTTATTCCAAGTAATCCTTTAGCTTTTTACTTCGGCTTGGATGACGCAATTTCCGTAAGGCCTTGGCTTCAATCTGCCGGATTCGTTCCCGGGTAACTCCGAATTCCTGTCCGACTTCCTCCAATGTCCGTGTGCGTCCATCATCCAGACCAAAACGCAGCCTAAGCACTTTCTCTTCGCGTGGGGTTAACGTATCCAATACTTCTTCCAATTGCTCTTTTAAGAGGATGAACGAGGCGGCCTCTGCGGGTGCCGGAGCATCATCATCCGGGATAAAATCCCCCAAATGAGAATCTTCCTCTTCACCGATGGGTGTCTCCAGTGAAACCGGTTCCTGGGCAATCTTCATGATTTCACGTACACGTTCTACCGAGATATCCATCACTTGAGCTATTTCCTCAGGCGTTGGATCTCTGCCCAATTCCTGTAGGAGCTGCCGTGAAACGCGGATCAGCTTATTAATTGTTTCAACCATATGCACTGGAATCCGAATCGTCCGCGCCTGGTCAGCTATGGCACGAGTAATGGCTTGACGGATCCACCATGTGGCATAGGTGCTAAACTTAAATCCTTTCTCATAATCAAACTTTTCTACTGCCTTAATCAAGCCAAGATTACCTTCCTGAATCAGATCGAGAAAAAGCATACCCCTTCCAACATAGCGTTTGGCAATGCTAACTACCAGTCGTAAATTAGCTTCAGCTAATCGCCGCTTAGCTTCTTCATCGCCTTGCTCCATTCGTTTCGCCAATTCTATTTCATCTTCGGCCGAAAGCAAAGAGACTCGACCAATTTCTTTCAGATACATGCGAACCGGATCGTCTATCCCCACACCTTCAGGGACACTTAAATCCACTTCTGTCTCTTCCTCTGCATCTTCTGCCGGCTCTTCTGCTACTTCCGTCTCGTCTTTCCCGCCCTTTTTTATCTTCTCCAGATCACTATCCCCTGGCTCTGGCAAAACCTCTATCCCCATACGGCCAAACTGTTGGTAAATATCATCAATCTGTTCCGCGGAAAGATCAATCCCTTCGAGAGCATCCATAATCTCTCGGTATGTTATGAATCCTCTCTTATTTCCTTTTTCAATGAGGGCTTGAACGCTTTTTGCCTTTTGCTCGTCATTCATCTGTCCCCCACCTTCCCTCAGCTCATCCTGTTGATGCTCTTTAAGTTTACTATTCACCACGTTTTAACCGCTCTCCTATCTCATTCAACAGAGCCATAGCGCCTGCCATGTCACCGGATTTTTCTAAAGTTGCCATGCGTGCTTGAAGTTCTTCCACTCTTTCTTCCGCTTGAGAGGAGGAAATTTCCTTGATACAATCATCTAAAAGTCGCTCAGCATGAGATATGTCTAACTCTTCCATAAGCAAGCCTGCTAATCGACTTTGAACTGCTTCGTCACAGTTTGCCGGCAATGCGCCTTCCTGATCAAGATAATTAAAGAATTGTTGATGTACAGGAACTTTCCAAAAGGAGTTACCGAGAGCTGCCTTAATTTTTGACAAATATGAAACATCCTCTAAAAGCAGGCGCAGAAGCATGAGTTCCGCACGGTAAACACCTAAATGCACTGCCGGCAGGGGGGATGTACTATTATCCTTACATATAATGGGATTAGTTATATTATCCCTACTTTTTATAGAACTAATCTGATTTTGCGTAAAAAATTCTTTTTTCCATTCTTTTTTAGGCTTTTTGGCTTCATAGCTTGCAATCTCGCGTTGTACAGCTTCTAACGTAAGCCCTAGTTCTGAACTTAAAAAACGCTCATACCCTTCCCGTTCAACCGGACTGGTAACTTTTGAGATATCCAATGCAAGTTTATACACCAATTCGGCCTTTTCAGTGATGCCTTGCGGTGGCTTTTCGCGGACAAATGTCCGATATTTAAACTCTACAAAGGTTAAAACCTTGCTCAGAGCTTCTTTAAACTTTACTGCCCCATATTCTTTAAGGAAATCATCCGGATCCTTTGCTCCCGGTAAGATTAAAACATCCACCCTGATTCCAAAGTCACGCAAGATTTCTCCCCCTCGAAATGAAGCTTGAATTCCCGCTTCATCTGAATCATAAAGAAGAATGACACGTTTAGTATACCGTTTTAAAAGCTTTGCCTGCTCCTTTGTTAACGCTGTACCCAAAGAAGCTACCGTATTTGGGAACCCAGCATTTTGCAGCGCAATGACATCCATGTAGCCTTCAACCAAGAGAGCAAATCCTTCATCACGAATACCTTGATGCGCACGATGTATACCATAGAGGTGATACCCTTTATTGAACAAAGCACTTTCCGGAGAATTCAAATACTTAGGCATTGAATCATCCAGCACTCTTCCTCCAAAGGCAATTGGCTGTTTGCGTTGATCAAGAATACTGAATAGCACGCGGTTTCGGAAACGATCATAGTATTGCCGTCTGCCCTTATTCTGTGTTTCCTTTTCAACGGCTAAGCCTGCTTCGGCTAATTCAGGCGGCTGAACACCCCGTTCCTGCATGTAAACCAATAATCCATCCCAGCGGCCTGGAGCATATCCTAAACGAAAACTCTTTATGGTATTAATATCTATCCCGCGCTTAGCGAAGTAAACTCGTCCAAGTTCTCCTTCAGGCAACCTTAATAAAATATCATGATAATAACTTGCAGCCCATTCATTTATTTCTTTCAAACGACGGCGAATTCGATTTTCTTCTCGTTCACGGGGAGATTGTTCCTTTTCAGGTAGAGACACACCGTAACGATTTGCCAAGTTTTGAACGCACTCCACAAAAGACCAATTTTCTTTTTTCATCACAAAAGAAAAAACGTTTCCGCCAGTGTGGCAGCCAAAACAATAAAACATTTGCTTCTCAGGGGTTACCGTAAAACTAGGCGACTTCTCCGAATGGAAAGGACAAAGTCCCCAATAATTTTTCCCCTTACGCTGTAAACTGACGTATTCAGATATTACCTCAACGACATCCGCACGCAAACGTACTTCTTCGATAATCTCTTCTGGAATTAACTCAACACGTATTCTATTTTGCACGTTCTTTCGCCCTTTGATGCTTAACTGCATATTATTTAGTTTGTCAACCCTTCACTTATACAATTCTTCGCCGGAAACTCACGGAATCCTCTTTTTGAGTCTTCTTATACATAATTACTTTTAGAAAGAATTTAAAATACCAACTTTCATCTTATTCTGCTTTTTAGTTGTTAATACCTCCCTCTTCGTCATTTATTTTAAATTTGTTTTTGCATTTATTTATGATGTTTTCGTAAAGCCTTGATTAATATTAAAAATCGCTTTTTACCATTAAAAATTCTCCAATAAGTTACTTTACAAAAAAAAGTGCTAACACTAAATAACACAGAGTAAGCAATCATCCAATAATAGGATAACCTCTTTAACTCAGTAAAAGCTCAGTAAAACCTTTATGGATTTTGCATATCAAAGTTATAAGTTTTCATTTATTAAAGTGGCTTTTAACCATTTTTTAAGTAAATTAAGTGATTTAATTTCCAGATCATAACTATCATTACTATTACACCAATATACAATTAGACCCATCGAATATGATAATATTAACTCCGCTATTTCATAAGTTGTTAGATTAGTATTAAATTCTTTACGTTCAATTCCTTCATCTATAGTGTTTAATAAAATATCTATTCCGGTAGTTTCCTCATTATAAATATCATTACCATCCAAAAATGCTTTAAATAATTGCCTTGTAATATCTATACCCTGATTTTTTATAAAAAGCATATAAGCATCTACAATATAATAAATTTTATCTAAACTAGAAATTTGTTTATTATTCAACAAATTATCCAGTTGTAAATCATCCAACATTATCCCGGTATTACCAAAAACTTTTTCCTTAGATTCAAAATAATGATAAAACGTCCCTTTGGCAATACCTGCTGCTATACAGATGTCATCTACCGTTACATTTGCAAACCCTTTCTCTTTGATCATGGGCAGAGCTATTTCCAAAATGTTATTTTTTGTTCTAATCGCCTGAAGCTTTCGTTTTGTCATTTTTTTCATGCATTCGGTTCCTCCTGGTATCTATTATACAATAATTGAGATTAACAGTTGACGAATAAAAACAATCTTATTATACTTACATTATAAATGTACTTCAGTCGGTGACCATAGTCTATATTAATGGTTTCATAAGAGATTTAACGTTATATCGGCGGCACTATTGGTATTGGGCAAAAAAAACGCTTACCCCAAACAAAGAGTAAGCGCTCAAACATCAAAAACAGTTCCCTTTTAACTTAGTGACGACCTGATTATTACACTTTGGCATTCTTTTGAGGTGCAACCGGTGTAGACGGAGCCTTTCTCAGATATGAATACCAGTACAGGCTGGCTACAAATATTGCGCCGCCCACAATGTTACCAAGGGTTACCGGTATCAGATTTTTCATCAGCAAGTTACCCCAGGTAAAAAGGCTTCCCACAGAAGTTTTGAATGCCTCTACTGCAGCAGCAGCTGCTGCCGGATCTGCTAAGTGAGCTGCGCTAAGAGATGCCTGCGCTGCAACATCCAAAACTGCCGGCACTTGAGCGACAACCAAGCCCATGGGGATAAAGAACATATTGGCTACACTATGCTCGAAGCCACTGGCAACGAAGGCCATAATGGGGAAGAAGATTCCGAATATCTTACCTACTACATCTTTGCTGGCCAGTGCCAACCAAACTGCCATACATACTAACCAGTTACAAAGGATAGCACGACTGAATGCGCCGATCCAGGTCAGTTCCAATTTGCCTTTAGCGATTGCCAATGCTTTGGCTCCGACGGCCCCATTAAATAAGCCTGCTGCAGGAGCCGCGTCAAAGAATCCATAAAAGCCACCGGCAATAATATAAACCAGTAAGAGAGAGCCTATGAAATTGGCGATCCAGACAATTATCCAGTTCTTTAACAGATTTCCCCAAGTGCATTGGCGGTTTAATGCCCCAATCATCATAAACATATTGTTGCCGGTAAAAAGTTCTGCTCCGCCAATTACCACCAACATGAGGCCTACGCTAAATACTGAACCGAACAATAATTGGCCAAAACCATTACCCATATACTTGGGTATGTCATGACCTACTACTGTTGCTAGATTGGCCCCGAAACCGATATAGGCCCCGGCTAAAATTCCAAGTACAATCAATTTGCCAATTGACAGTGATGACTTGGCTTTTCCTATACCGCAGGCATTGCCTGCTACCTCACCAGGTCCAAAAAAGTTCATACTTAAACATCCCTTTCTTTAACAACCTGAATCAACTTCATAAATAGATTTTCAATGAATATTTTTACACTTAACTAATGTTAAATCTTAGATACGTTGATTCCGCATACCTTATACTCATAGGTTTTGGTTACTTTATCATAAGAAGAACTGGTTAAAACGTTAGTTGGGGTTTCCTTATAATGGAAGGTCATAAATAACATTCCTTCCGGTACCCGATCAGTAACCTTAACCTTGGTTGTCAGTTCGCCACGACGTGATGCAACCTTAACCTCACCGCCATTTTCGACGCCAAGCCGCTTCGCATCCTGAGGATTGAGCTCTGCTAACTCCTCAGGTGCATGAGCATCCAAGGCTTGGGAATTCCTGGTCATAACGCAGTAATGTTCCAGTTTCCGCCCTGAATTGAGCAAGAAGGGGTACTCTTCATCCGGCATCTCAGCCGGAGCCTGGAATTCAATGGCCTTAAAGAGTCCTTTGCCACGCGTAAATTTACCTTGATGCAGGAACTTTGTTCCTGGGTGCTCCGCATTCGGCACAGGCCATTGCAAGCTCGTCCGGGCAAGCCGTTCATGACTGACTCCGGCATAATGAGGACTCAGCGATGCTACTTCTTTCATCACTTCAGCGGTATCATTATACTCGAAAGCATAACCCATTCTATTAGCTAATTCACATATGATTTGCCAATCGGCCTTTGAGTTGCCTACGGGTTCAATAGCTTTATTAACCATTTGAACACGCCGCTCCGTATTAGTAAAGGTACCGGTCTTCTCCGCAAAGCTGGCCCCCGGGAGGATTACATCAGCTAATTTAGCAGTTTCTGACATGAAGATATCCTGAACAACTAAAAAGTCAAGCGATTTTAAACCTTTAATTACATGATTGGCATTGGCATCTGTCAGTACCGGGTCTTCCCCCATAACATACAAAGCTCTTAAGTCTTTGCTTATCGCTGTATCAAACATATCCGGAATCAAAAAGCCTGGTTTAGGATTAAGAGTGACCCCATAAGCCTTTTCGAATTTTGCCAGGATATCCGGATTAGTCAAAGCCTGATAGCCAACAAAAACATTGGGTAGAGCACCCATATCACAGGCACCTTGAACGTTATTCTGGCCCCGGATTGGATTGACCCCAGTATTTTCCTTCCCGATATTTCCGGTCAACATTGCCAGATTAGCCAGGGACATTACGTTATCCGTACCACAGATGTGTTCAGTAATTCCCAAAGTATAGAAGATTTGTGCCCTCTCAGCAGTAGCATAAATGCGAGCTGCTTCTTCTAATTGTTCAACGGGAACTCCGGTAATTTTACTGACCAGATCTGGCGAGTATTTAGCAACATTTTCCTTTAACTTTTCGAAATCTTCTGTTCGTTCCGCAATAAATTCCTTGTCTTCCCAGCCATTGGCGAGAATAATATTCATAATTCCATTAATCAGAGCAA
>CAYWSF010000087.1:175-6947 GCA_964460725.1 uncultured Desulfosporosinus sp. | reverse complement strand
AGGGTAGTACTCGATGGGAAAATCTCGTCCCTGATTGATTTAGGGGGGAGATTATTTTTTTAAAGCCATATGCGAATCTTTATATCATTCTTATAGATTTTAAAGGAAGTGTTCGTGCATGTATACTGGTAATGAATTAAGGGAAATGTTTCTTAAATTTTTCGAGGGAAAAGGGCATCGGATTTTGCCCAGCGCGTCGCTCATCCCTAAAGATGATCCTACTCTCTTGTTAACGGTTGCGGGCATGGTACCCTTTAAACCATATTTTCAACGCTTGGTGGAGCCGCCTTTTCCGCGGGCAACGACCGCTCAGAAATGTGTTCGTACCCCTGATCTTGAACAAGTTGGCAAAACCGCTCGGCATCATACTTATTTTGAAATGTTAGGAAATTTCTCGTTTGGTGATTACTTTAAAAAAGAAGCAATTACCTGGGCGTGGGAGTATATTACTGAGGTATTAAAAATCCCTGCGGAGAAACTGTGGGTGACCATTTATTCTGAAGATGAGGAAGCAAAAAAGCTCTGGCTGGAGGAAGCCGGCGTTAAGGCGGAGCGAATCGTGGCCGACCCCGATAATTTTTGGGCAGCCGGCCCGACCGGTCCTTGCGGGCCTTGTTCGGAGATTTTTGTTGATCTCGGAGAAGCCAGAGGATGCGGCAAGCCTGACTGCAGAGCGGGTAGTTGTGAATGCGATCGCTTTCTGGAAATCTGGAATCTGGTTTTCATGCAGTTTAATCGTGATGAGGCGGGAGTGTTGACCCCTCTGCCGAACCAAAATATTGATACGGGTATGGGCTTAGAACGGATTGCTTCGGTTGTCCAAGGGGTGGAAACTAACTTCGATACGGATTTGTTCCGTCCGATTATTGATCATGTGGCATCACTGGCCGGCATCCGGTATAAGGAAGAACCGAAAAATGATGTAGCTTTAAAAGTGGTTTCGGATCATGTCCGGGCGGTAGCATTTATGCTGGCGGATGGAATTCGGCCCAACAATGAAGGGCGAGGCTATGTTCTGCGCCGAATTTTACGGCGGGCTGTGCGTTATGCTAAACTTCTGGGAATTGACAAACCGTTTTTGGAATCCGTTTTTCGCATTGTCCAAAGGGACTACGCCCAAGCCTATCCGGAACTTAGTGAAAATGAGAGTTTTATTTTAAGTCACTTGCGGTTAGAAGAAAAGAACTTCCAAGCTGCGCTGGAGCAAGGTACTCAGCTGCTGCAGCAAAAAGTTAAGGCGCTCAAGAAGCAAAAAGAAACAGTTTTAAGCGGTCAGGATGCCTTCTATCTTTATGACACCTACGGCTTCCCGGTGGAGTTAACGGAGGAAATGCTGGCCGAACAAGGATTATCTGTGGACATCACTGCCTTTCAAACGGCGGTGGAGGAGCATCGTCTGCTGGCAAGGGATCAATCTCAACAAATGCGTACTGTGTCAGAAAGCTCTTCTTTGAAGGAAAAGGCAAAATTCTTAGGGGTAACACCTTTCTTGGGATATGAACAATTTTCGGCCAAGGCGCGCATTGAAGGCCTGTTTGTTGGCGGCGAGGAGACCCAGGATGCCGGGGAAGGGGAAGAAGTGACGGTTTTCCTTTCCGATACGCCGTTTTATGCGGAAAGCGGTGGTCAAGTATCGGACCTGGGCGTGCTCAAAACACCCCGTGCTGAAGCGCGTGTATTGGAGGTAACAAAAGGGGTAACCGGTACTATTTATCATCGGGTTAAGGTTATAACCGGGGTCTTACAGGTTGGAGAAACAGTGGAGGCCGAAATCGATATTTCCGAACGCCAGGCCATCGCGCGGCATCACAGTGCCACTCACCTCCTGCAGGCATCCCTGCGGGCCGTTTTAGGCGAACATGTTCAGCAAGCGGGGTCCTTAGTGACGTCGGAACGCTTGCGCTTTGACTTTACTCATTTTTCACCGCTAACGGCGGACGAATTAAGGACGGTAGAGGGCATGCTCAACGAAGCGGTATTAAAGAATTTGCCTGTCCAGGCGGCGGAAATGTCCTTGGCAGAGGCTAAATCCGCCGGAGCGACCGCCTTATTTGGCGAGAAATATGGCGAGACCGTACGGGTAGTGCGCATGGGTTCGTTCAGTCAGGAATTATGCGGCGGGACCCATGTCCGGAACACGGGTGAAATCGGCCTTGTTAAAATTCTCAGTGAGGGCGGCATCGGGGCCGGCCTGCGCCGGATTGAAGCGGTGGCTGGATTAAAGGCATTGGCTTATCTGCGCACCCTGGAGGAGCAGATCATGGAGGTTGCGCAGCTCTTGAAGGCACAGCCGGCTGATGTGGACAAGCGGGTTAACGGTTTGGTTGGCCAGGTGAAAGACCTCGAACGCGAAATTGGACAACTCAAGGCAAAACTCGGTAAGAACGAAGCAGCAGGGTTACTGGATAGGGTTGAGGAAGTAGAAGGGGTGCCGGTATTAGCTGCGCAGGTAAATGTGTCCGATATGGATGGCCTGCGTCAAATGGCGGATTTACTGCGGGATAAACTCAAAAGCGGGGTTATTGTTTTGGGTGCGGCAAGTGAGGGGAAGGTTAACTTTGTCACGGTTGTCAGCCCAAAAGGTTTAAATGGGCTCCATGCCGGACAAATTATCAAAGAAGTAGCTAAAATAACCGGCGGCGGCGGTGGCGGCCGACCGGACATGGCACAAGCCGGGGGGAAAGATGCCGGTAAACTGGGCGAAGCGATTAATCGTGCTCCCACAATTGTGCGAGGATTCCTGAAAAAATAGGCAAAAATATGGGGAATGTCCAAGTCGTTCGGACACAAGGTAATCAGTCTTTGGTAAGAAAATTAACTGTTTGTATATTTTATGATCGTTTTTGCGCTAAAGGGGCATGGAGGGTTTAGTAAGAAAGTGGTTTAGTTTTGGCAAGAGAGGGATCTTGCAGGCACGCATAAATGGATGAGGTCGATGAGGTCGAAAGGGGGCCAGGCAAATGGATCGATTAGAAGAAACCATGATGTTTAAGTCAGTGGGAGAAGAAGGCGTTTCTGTCCATGAGGTTTTGCAAAAAGTGTATGCTGCTTTACAGGAAAAAGGATATGATCCGGTTAACCAAATGGTTGGCTATCTTATGTCCGGTGATCCGGTCTATATTACCAGTCACAATCAAGCACGTGCAATGATTCGGAAATTTGAACGTTTTGAGCTGCTCGAAGAACTCGTAAAGCACTATTTGCAGGAAAAGTAGTCTAAAGGGAGTATTCTAAAGAGCGTCTTTCAAAGAAAGCAGTTCAATGTCAAAAAACCCTCATTCAACGTGATGTGGATGAGGGTTTTTCCTCGGCAAAGCCTGCCAATTCTTTCTATTCTTTTATAAAAATCTTTGTAATTTCTACTATATATAAGGTATGATAGTCGGCATCTGGATAAAAATTTTGATTGAGTTCTTGCTCTATAAAGAACTCCGGTTTTAGTTCCTGTGCGTATAGCTTCTTGCAGAAAACAGCGATCTTTGCTTCTTCAAAATACGGAATTTTATCGCTATAAAGCAGGGTTAAATTAGAATTCTTAATTTTATCTTCATCTTTGCCGGACTTTGTGCCAAGGTAGCTTAATGTTTTTCTAAAACTGCGGTCAAAGAAGGTCAGGGAAAGGGAGTCTGAGTTATCTATAAACTGCTTAGTATAGCGTTGTGGGCGGATAAAAATAAAGGCAACATTTTTTCCCCAGATCGTACCCAAACCACCCCAAGAGGCGGTCATGGTATTCACTTTTCCATCCTGCGCAGCGGTTATGAGCATCCAATCCTTACCAATCAGTTTAAACGGATTTTGTTCTAAAAGTTCGGCATTGATTTCATTAAATTTAGACATGACAATATCTCCTTTGGTGTATTTTTGCAAATTCTTATTATAGTATGCGGCTGAGTTACTAAAGACACTGCAGAAAATAATAAGGAGCAAGCTCTTTTTTCATTAGAGCAGGTTGGGCCTGAATCTATCTTAACCTGTCCGAAGGACTCGTGGTTTCGGCAATGGTAATACTGCAAAGGGCAAGTTAAGTATTCGTTGTTTTTCCGCCTCTCGTGGCGAAAGTGTGAGCGGGAGAGGTTTCACGGTATAATGTTGTTAAAAGGGTGCTCTTTTATGCTATAATTATGACATTGTTTAATGGGAGTATACATCCAAGAAAGCGAGGGGTCAACCATTTTGGAAATGACAGGAGCAGAAGCGGTTATCGAATCGTTGAAAAATGAAGAAGTAGATGTTGTTTTTGGCTACCCTGGTGGGGCAGTTTTAACTTTATATGATGCTCTATACAAAGCGAGGTTTAAACATATTTTAACAAAGCATGAGCAAGGTGCAGTTCATGCGGCCGACGGTTATGCCCGGGCGACCGGAAAGGTTGGAGTTGTGATTGCCACTTCCGGCCCGGGAGCAACTAATTTGGTGACCGGGATTGCTACGGCCAATATGGATTCGGTTCCCTTAGTTGCTATTACGGGTCAAGTTCCCGTTCCTTTGATTGGCAGAGATTCTTTCCAGGAGGCAGATATTCTTGGTATTACGACCCCTATTACCAAACATAACTACTTGGTGAAGAAGGTTGAGGATTTGCCGAGGGTTCTGAAAGAAGCTTTTTATATCGCCCGTACAGGCCGTCCCGGACCGGTGGTTATTGATATCGCGAAAGATGTCTTTGCCGCCACTATCGATTATCAATATCCCAAAGAGGTTAGGCTGCGTAGTTATCGTCCGATGTATGAAGGGGATTTGGAGGCGATTGACAAGGCCCTGGAGGAAATAAAATCAGCCCACAAACCCCTGATGTTTATTGGAGGCGGTGTTAATCTGTCCAATTCGTCAGTGGAATTATTGGCATTAATAGAACAAACAGGATTTCCAGTGATAGCAACTCTGATGGGTTTAGGCAGTATTCCTTCTGATCATCCCCAATTCTTAGGCATGGTAGGAATGCATGGGTCTTATGCAGCTAACATGGCTACGATAGAGTGTGATTTGATGTTAGGAATCGGAGTTCGTTTTGATGATCGGGTCACCGGATTGTTTGAGAAATTTGCTCCTAAGGCCAAAATCGTTCACTTTGATTTAGATCCGGCTGAGATTAATAAGAATGTGCTAGTAGATTTGCGTGTTCTTGGTGATATGAAATGGTCTTTACCTGCTTTATCGCACCGGGTTAAGGATATTTCCGGCGAGTTAAGAGAACAAGTTCGTCCTTGGACAGAGAGAGTTCGTTATTGGCAGCGTGAAAAGCCTTTAACTTACAAGCAGGATGACGAGCATATCATGCCCCAAAGGATAGTTGAGAAGGTCAGTCAGTTGACCCAGGGAGATGCTGTGATTGTAACCGATGTCGGACAACATCAGATGTGGGTTGCCCAATACTATAGTTTCAAGCATCCGCGCTCGTTGCTTACATCGGGTGGACTGGGGACGATGGGTTATGGTCTGCCTGCTGCTCTGGGAGCGCAATGTGGGTTTCCTGATCGAAAAGTTATCCTGTTTGTCGGTGACGGTGGATTTATGATGAATTGTCAGGAACTGGCGACGGCGGCGGATTTTGATTTTCCGGTTAAGATCCTAATCCTTAATAATGAAATTTTAGGGATGGTTGCTCAGTGGCAAAGGATGTTTTACGGCGGGCGTTATTCACATTCAAGTATCAAAGGACACACCGATTATGTTAAATTAGCTGAGTCAATGGGTGCTAAGGGTTTGAGGGTGACTGAACCGGACAAACTCGACGCGGTGCTGGAAGAAGCGTTGGCCATTCCCGGTCCGGTTGTGGTGGATATCCGCATCCCGGAAACAGCAGACGTATTACCGATGGTTCCGGCGGGCGCAAGCTTGGATCAGATGATTTTTGGCGAGTAGACGAGTCATGAGTAGCTGAGGAAGGCGAGTAGGCGGATAAAATGGGAAAGGACTTCGCAATATAGCGAAGTCCTTTGAAGTTCTTTGGATGGATGGATCCCGTGAAGCAAGGGGATGTGTCCCTCGTTACACTATTTATAATAATTGTAGATGCCTTGGAAGATGGCGGCGGCAACGTTTTTCTGGAATGTTGGGTTTTGCAGCCTGGCATCTTCATAGGGATTGGACATAAAGGCGGTTTCCAGTAACACTGCAGGCATAGTGGTATTGCGTAAAACGTAAAATCCCATTTCTTTAACTTTTCGGTTATTCGTCTCTATTATGTTGATTACAGAAGAATGAATGCAGTTAGCGAGCTTTAGGCTCTCATTTACTTTTGGATTACTTGCGGAATAAAAAGTTTCGGTACCTTGTACACTCGGGTTGCTAAAGGCGTTATTATGGATGGATATAAATAAATCGGCATTTGAGGTGTTAGCTAGGTTTATTCGAGCATCTAAATCAGCCATTTGGGTATAATTTGCTACCTTCGTGACAGCTGTATCGGCAGTGCGAGTTAAAACTGTATTTGCACCTGCTTGTTTCAAGATGTCATTTAAGTTAAGTGCGATAGCAAGATTTATATGTTTTTCATAAATATTACTTGTACTAATTGCCCCCGTGTCCGGTCCGCCATGACCAGGGTCAATCACAATCGTCTTACCCGCTAAGGCATTAGCAGTGATTTCTTCAAAAGGATCAAATGGAACTTCTTGCGAAGGGTCATAAACTGGTGCTGCCGGAGGGCTGTTGCCGACGGGGGGGTTATCGCCGGCGGGAGGATTGATGTTAGCCGGCGGATCATTGTTGGTTGGCGGATCATTGTTGGTTGGCGGATCATTGTTGGTTGGCGGATCATTGTTGGTTG
>CAYWSF010000087.1:0-75 GCA_964460725.1 uncultured Desulfosporosinus sp. | reverse complement strand
GTGGATCATTGTTGGTTGGTGGATCATCGTTAGCCGGCGGATCATTAGTGGTCGGCGGATCCTGTTTGGCCGGCG
>CAYWSF010000086.1:0-6952 GCA_964460725.1 uncultured Desulfosporosinus sp. | reverse complement strand
CATTATCAATCTCTTCTAAGCGTTTTTCGATACCCTCAATTTCCGCATCATACCGTTCAATCTCTTTTGAATACTGAGCAACCTTGCTGTCACTTCTTGCATCGTAGCTTTCATCATAGCTACGAAGAACTGATAGCTTAGATGTCTTACCCTTGAGGTGTTCCAAGGCAGCTGTAAACGCACTAAGACCGAGCAAGCTCCGTACTGCTCTTGCGAATTCCTGACTCTTACCTCGGCGAATCTCCTTGCTCATATTGCCAATGCGCTCTCCATCGAAGAAAAAATACTTTGAGAGCTCCTTCGGCAAAATCTCCTTCATTCTAATCTCTGTATCCAAATCACGGACGAATTCTTGCTGCCCGTCCTTGTTCTTGTAAGAAATCCTAAATACGGTCTGGCCGGGTCGTTTCATATTACCGACTCCGTCCTTGCCATATCTTTGCTCACGGATGATGGTGTAATTAATGCCGTTATGTACCAAACCTAATTTGACTCGGACGATTTCCTCGGTACTTGGCAGCATGTTTAACGCTACCGCCTTGCAGAGCATAGACTTATCCTCAAAATCCGTATCACCATACAAACACCAAGTGAACGACTGCGCCAAGGTGGTCTTGCCGGAGTCGTTTTCACCCATAATAACGGTAACATTACGAATCGGATCAGTAGCAAAATATATAGATTGTTCGCCCTTAAACTGACGGAAGTTGTTCAGCTTTAGATTCTTCAATAGCATTGAACTTCCTCCTCTATCATCTTCTTGATCATCTTAACCATTTCGCCATCATTATACTGTTTGGTCTTGATGTTGATCTTTTCACGGATAATGAGCCGGTTTAACACCTTCTGCGCTTTTTCGGTGTCGATTTCGATGCCATTTACTAATGTAGTTTTGCTATTCTCCATATCCGAAATCCTCCTCGAAAGTTATTAAATTATCGTTCAATGCGTAGGCTTCCTTAATCTCATCTAAAACAGATTCCGCCTCCACCATATTGATTGCAATCCTTGCAAATTCTTCACCGCGGTTGAGTTCATTCCTCACAAGTGTCCATTCCTTTTTGAGTTGGTTTTGCGTCAGAGATGGCACCTCATCCAGCGACCGTGGCAGCGTAATGAAATCATATATTTCCGCATATTGTTTACCTGGTACTAAACGCAGAACACGACCACGGCGCTGGATGTACTCCTTTGGGTTCGTTGTACTAGCTAAAATAAAGGCCACCTTGATACTTGGGATGTTTACGCCTTCATCCAAACACTTAATGGCTATAAGCACCTGCAAGGTATCTCCTTGGGAAAATTCGTCCTTCAAGATCGCCCGCTCGGAAACATCCTCCCTGGAAGTAAACTGCGATACCCGCATGTTGAGTTTGTTGCCTAGCAGGTCAGTCACTACGGCGATCTGCCGTAGATCATCCTCATCAACCGAGGTGTAATCCTCGTCATCATTGAGAATTTTCGTGGAGCCACAGTACACTAGAATGTGCCTGTCTTCAAGATAGGGTTTTATATATTCCTCCAGTTTGCTGATTTTTCTCTCTGCACCTGCAACAATTCGCGCTCTAGCAAGTGCTAATCTTTTGCCCTTTTCACTGAGCCTGATTTTCCCTTTTTTGCCCTTAATGATGCATTTACCGATCTCATAAGTTAGGTCGGAATACTTTTCCAATTCCAACTTATTGAGTGTCACAATCACTGGATAGTACTTGTATGGTGTCAACTGCTTTTCGGTAATAGCTCGTTCCAAAGTGTATTCGATACATTTCTCACCAAAATAGCCATAGAGCCTTGTCGTTCCTTCTTCATCGTTGTGCCTGTCTATAGTTGCTGATAGCGCCAGCCGGAACTGAAATATATCGCTAAGCAGATTGCTAAGTTTTTCAGCTCCAAAGTTGTGCGCCTCATCTACGATTAGGAGGGCGTTACCCCGAAGCCTTTGAATTTGGAACTGCACAAACTTGGATGAAAAGGTAGCGTTCGTACATATGAAGCAGAAAAATTCTCTGTTGCGCACTTTGAGTTTTTGATCCCTGACAGCATCCTCAAGACGGTGTTTCCAGTCCTTTTGAACAGACGTACTATAACCAATAATGGGCTTCATATTAAATTTCACTATATCATCAACCCACTGCTCAACAAGATGCTGAAAAGGAGCAGTGATGAACACCGCTAACTGGCCCCCGACCGCATCACACAATCGAACGACCGCGCCTAAACCTGTGTAAGTCTTGCCTGTTCCTGTCGCCATATCAAATATGCCACAGAAGCGTTTTTTTTCCCATTCGTCTACAGCTTCCAATTGATAACCGTATAAAGTAACATTGTCAGGAACAATAGGAATATTATTATTTCTGTCAGTAAAATAAAAATCATTACCTGACTCAGCTATAGCGGCGGCCATTTCCTCTTTATCTATATCCCAATTCACCTTGTCATTTTTGTATGTTTGGAGCCTATCGTATGCGACCTTTGGAAAATGAATAATTTTCACATTCGGCTCCATATCATTCCACAACTTATCAAAGGCATTGTTTTTATCAGCAACTTTAGTTTTTTCAAACTCGGTTTTCCATGAGCAAAAAACGTCAATTGACTCATAATTATCGACAAATGCTGTCATTGTTTCATTCATCGAGCCAGAAAATGCTACTGTATTATCTTCAGCATCACAAATCACACCCATTTTTTCATGAAATATACCTAGATTGTTTTTATTTAAAGTAAACGCAATTTTTAAATCTAATGTACCTAAAGCAATTAAATTTGCTAATAAATTTAACCTTTCTTTTTCAAAATAGCCCTTAGGTTCATCAAAACTTCTTAGAAGCGCTCGTTCAATAATGTGTTCCCTCACTTCATATCCCTTATTTATTGCTTCTATATCTTCATCGGATAAGCGAGGAGAAGCAATAAGTTGAATTTGGCCACCATTCTTTATAAGGCCTGCGATACCCCTGGATATTTCAATTAAAGCTGATGAAGAAAAAAAACCTACTGCTCGCTTATACCAAACAGCTTTCGCAAGTAAAGGAATATAAAAGTTTCTTGCAATATTGTCACTTAACGATCGATACTCTCTTTTAATTTCAAGTTCAGGAAATAACATTTAAATATCCCCCTAAAAATAACAATTAGGCAATATTTTCTTTATTCAAACAACCGCTAGTTGGAGTCAATATTCCAGAGACGAATACGCTAAATCACATTAGCAATGTCTTATACTATTTCTGTCTCTCCTTAATGGCCACATACCAGTAAAATATTTTTCGTGTTATTTCTTTAAGAATATATATTAGCAAAAGCTTCTATTAGATGATCCAAATGATTACTGGAAGTAAACGCCCCAAGACTAAATCTTACCGTTCCCAAGGGGCTAGTTCCAAAGAACTTATGAGCCAGCGGCGCACAATGCAAACCTGCTCTAACTGCTATGTTAAAATTTTGATCCAGTATCATAGCTATCTCCTGAGGGACATAACCATCAAATGTACATGAAACAACCGGCACCATGTTCTCTGGTTCCTTAATACCTATCACCTTTATCTCTGGATATTCTTCAACTATTTCAAAAAACCGCTTAAGCAATAACCGCTCCTTGCTAAGTAGGTCAGCTTGTCCTTGTATCCAGTAAAGTCCAGCATTCAATCCCGCAATTGCAATTACGTTAGGACTACCCGCTTCAAGTCTTAATGGATATTCATCCGGCATACACATGTCTTCCGAATTGCTTCCAGTACCACCGGTAATAAATGGCTCTAACATTGTTGAAGTGTTAATGAATATACCACCGATTCCAAAAGGTCCATAGAGATTTTTATGTCCAGCGAAGACATAGTAATCGCATCCAATATCCTTAATATTCATAGGTATTAATCCCAAAGTTTGAGAACCATCAATAAGAACCTGCGCTTCATATTTATGGGCTAGAAAGGTAATTTCTTTGATAGGCATAATGACTCCGCAAACATTACTAGCATGACTTATCGCCACCAATTTGGGTTTCGCTTTAGAGAACATAGCCGATAACTGATCTAAATCTGGTTGAAGATTTGTCTTATTAACCGGGATCTGTATCAGGTTTATATCGTATTTATTTTTTAGCACCTGCAGCGGCCGAAGCGTGGAATTGTGTTCAAATGGACTATAATATACATTATCATTTTGATTCCATTCAATTCCTAACAACACAGTATTCAGTGCAACCGTTGCTGATGATGTTAAGATTACTTTTGAACTATCGTTTAGTCCTACTAGCTGAGCTAATAGCATTCTAGTATCATCAATTGTTTGACTTGCTTTTCTAGCTAATGCGTATCCTCCTCTACCCGAATTAACCCCATATATACGTATTGTTTGATCAAGATTTTGATAGACTTCCTCTGGCTTTGGAAAGGTAGTGGCCGCATTGTCAAAATATACTGTTTGCATCGATTACGCCTCCTTATCAAGCCTATCAAGTTTATCCAACAGAGATATTATTACCTGCTTTTTTTCATTTAACGATATAGCATCGGCAAAACTGTCAATACTATTTTCCAAGTTATTGAGCAAAACATCTCCTAATGATGATATTGCAACTCTTTCAAAAGTCCTCTCTTGCTTTTCTCCTGATTGACTAACAGTAGTAATTCTCACCAAATCTAATTGCTCTTGGTCCCCCGCTCTTACCCGTTGATCAAATTCGTCAATTTCCTTTTTTATTTCCTCCACTGTTATAATAAAACTCTCATAAACCTCATCTGACCAGTCTTCAATTCTTAAGCCGGTTACATTCTTAACACATTCACAGATAAATTTTTTATCATCATATCCATTAAACTTTCTTATGTTTTCTATAAAGATCTTCTTATTTCCTTCAAAAACGTGAACTTTCGTGCCGATACCAAAATTTTCTTCCCAATTCCTTATTACAGAAAGACACGAGCTGCCTTCCTCGCTCTTTTCTCGAAACAGATCAGTTAAATAGCATGAAAGTTTATCGATAACGTAATTAAGATGCCCTTCAAGTTCTGTCTTTGCTTCTACCAATAAGGTTAAATATTGATCACAATTATCCAATTTAAAGCTCTTATCAATCATAAGAGTCTGTGGCAACCGATTAAAAAGTAATTCCTTAGAATCTAATGTGGGCGTTTTTAATGCACGTCTTAACCTAGTAGATATCTCTCCAATGTTAGATGTTTCACGTGTAAATTTGGGAAGTGATACAAACCAACTCTTTATTCCTAAAGCTGCAGGATATAATCGATTAGACGTTTCAGTGTTATGAGTTATATAGTCATTAAATTGTTCGTAAATACCCTTAATGTAGCTTTCTTTTATACCGTCCCAACCTTCTAACTGCATTAAATAGTGCTCAGGCTTATTGACGATATCTTCTAATAGCTGTGCCGATAACGGTTCTTCAACACCTTGTTGATTCTTTATAACTAGGTAATCTTTGTGCTTTCTTAAGCTAAGTGCCAATAAAATGGGAACTATACCTAAACGAACCCCATACGGAGACTTACGAAGATCATTTATGACTTCCATTGGAGACCTATGAGTTTCAGAACAACGCAAAATCCATTTATCGATTTTTTCCAGAACACTATTTAAGTTCGGGTCCCTTATATCATCTGTATTTATTGTTATATGACCACTTTTATCATCTACCTTATATAGCCCTGTTCTACCATAAAACGATCTAAATATAGAGACATCTGGTCCCGATCCCTTAAGTCCTAAGTTTGCTTCTATTTCATGGGCTAAGACTCCATTATTCACCTTAATTCGAGCATTGCTCACTACAGTAGATACACGATTTTTGTTCACTAATTCATTATTAATTTTGGGTGCACCATAAAACACATCTATGCAAATATCCGAAACTAAACGTGATAACTTAGCTCCCGAAGTAATATTGTTTATTTCTTGTCCTTTCCAGTAATACTTCGCTTGCTCGGTTCGAGGATCGATTAACGCTTCTAATTGCCACTCAATTGCATCTTTGAAATCATCTAAATAGGCTACTAATTCAGTTCTAGCCATTGGATATGTTTCGAGGAAAACGGCATCATTAAGTAAAACACTTACTGCTTTATAATTGGCAACCACCTTAGATAACAATAACGGCTTATCACTAATCACAAAAAGTATTTGCTCTTGCTTTATATTCCGCACCATTTCTGTCACTTTGTTCAGACTTTCTTCATCTTCGACAACCATCAAAGCTAATAAACCATCTACATAATTTTCCTTGATTAACTTTTGGTTCCAGTCAAATACGTTAATCATGTCATCATAAGTAAAAAATTGGGGAATAAAAAACCGTGTCATTTCGTATTCGTCATTATATCGATTGGCAATAATCGGGTAGGGCTTAAAATCATCATTTAAGATAGAACTTAACTTCATCTCCTGTTTGTTTTTGTAGTTTCCCTGTATTCGTGCAATTTCATCATAAACGCTAATATCACTACCGCTAATAAATTCAATGTAATCATCACTCTTACGGATATATACAATCTTCATCTTTATTAGTTGTGATAATCCCGCATTAAACTCTTCCTCTTCTGCCCAAAGTGCGTATTTAAGTATATTAGGAGTAGGCGCTATATTCTTTTCTTCTCCAGTTGCTAATATAATAGCTAATGCTTTAATTATTTTTTTAGACATTAGATCTAAGTCTGCGTATTTTGACAGAGCATTACTCGTCTGCACCCATATCCTATGAATTTTGTCTTCGTAATGCTGCTTTTTCATAAGATTTTCAAAATAATTATATAAAATATCAATAGTAAGTAGGTTAAAATCATCTAATGATTTATTCTCTAGAAAATGACCCAGACTGTTGAACTCAGTAGTAGCTAAAAAGGTAAAAATGGTTCTATCATTCTGGGCTATGCTATTAGATATCCTAGGTAAACAATATGTAGTGCAGGGATGTAGTGGATAACAACCTTTAACA
>CAYWSF010000085.1:2361-7003 GCA_964460725.1 uncultured Desulfosporosinus sp. | reverse complement strand
CGAGTAGAATCGAGTAGAATACTGAAGGGAGTCAAAGTAATGGCCGTATATAAAATTGTGGAAATTGGCGCAGATGTTTTACGTGAAAAAGCAAAAGAGGTAAAAGCGGTGAATCCGTCCATAGTAAAACTCTTGGATAATATGATCGATACACTGGATGTTGCCAATGGAGTAGGTTTGGCGGCCCCTCAAATTGGGGTCTCGAAGCGGGTAATTATTGTAAAAGTGGATGACGAGTTGGTGGAACTGATCAATCCTGTAATTTTAGAAAAAGAGGGCAAGAGCGGTGCGGAAGAAGGTTGCCTTAGTATACCAAATGTGACAGGTGATGTAGAACGGGCCGCTAAAGTTCATGTTCAGGGGCTAAATCGCAAAGGAGAATTGGTGGAAATTAAAGCAGAGAAACTGAAAGCCCGTGCGCTGCAACATGAGATTGATCATTTGGATGGCATACTGTTTGTCGATGTTGCTAAGAAAACATATCGAAGCAGAAATGCCTAGGGCGATATTCGTTGTAGATTGTGAACCGTGAATCACGAACTTCGAACCACGAGTAAGGGGGATTCCAGTATGCGTATAGTTTTTATGGGTACACCTGATTTTGCCGTGCCTTCTTTACAGTCCTTAGTTAAGGCAGGATATGAGGTTGTCGGTGTCTTCACCCAGCCTGACCGGCCGGCTGGGCGAGGAAAAAAATTAAAACCCAGTCCCGTAAAAGTAGCAGCGGAAGAACTGGGTTTAGCTGTTTTTCAACCACACAAAATAAAAACGCCTGAAGCAATCCACCAGCTGCGGGACTTAGCTCCGGATAGCATTATTGTGGTTGCTTACGGACAAATTTTATCGAAAGAAATTTTGCAATTGCCCACCAAAGGATGTATCAATGTTCACGCTTCGCTGCTTCCCGCATATCGTGGGGCAGCGCCCATTCACTGGGCTGTTATGAAGGGAGAAAACCGCACCGGAGTAACAACCATGTTGATGGACGAAGGTTTGGATACAGGCGACATATTATTGCAGCGAGAAGCAGCGATTTCCAATGAAGCAACCACGGGAGAACTACACGATCGGTTAGCTGTTTTAGGAGGCGAGCTTCTCATCGACACATTACATGAATTGGAAATGGGCAAGTTGATTGCTACTCCGCAAACTGGGGAATCAAATTATGCTCCTCTTCTCAAACGTGAGCATGAAAGCCTAAATTGGACACGCCCGGCTGCCGAATTGCATGATCAGATCCGGGGATTAAATCCTTGGCCGGGAGCGTTTACAAGCTTTCGTGGAGAAAATCTTAAGATCTGGCGCAGTACACCCTGGCAGCAAAAGGAAGAGGATCCAATTTCAAATCGTGAAAAAGAAGTTAAGGCCGTAGCTGAACCGGGTGAAATTATCCGGGTCCTGGGAGAAGGGTTGCTGGTGCAGACCGGGGACGGAGTCCTGCAGATTCTGGAGGTTCAACCGGCCGGGAAACGCGCCATGCCGGGCAGAGATTTCTTCAACGGACGACACGGTCAGGCAGGAGAAAAATTTGAGTAAGATTGCCTCGGGTACGCAAGATACAAGACGCAAGATACAAGACGTGAGGTGCAGAATGCAGAATGCAAGATGCAAGATGTGAGATGCAAGACGTGAGGTGCAACTTAGACTATTGTAGGCAAGAACGATGTATTCACATGTTTCAGATTTCGGACATCAAATATCAAATATCAAATATGGTTAAAGTGTCAAAAGACGCTTTTCACTGAAACACCGTTCAACTATTAATGCTAAATGGGTTTGGCACATCAATACGACATATATTTTGGTCGGCGTTCTCCATTATGCGTGTCTAAATGCCGTTAAATTGGGATTGCATTTCTATGGTTTACGCGCTGATTAATATTTAACCTTTTGACACTCCAATCAAATATCAAATATCAAAGATAAAATACAAGAACAGGAAATAGAAATCGGACTTCGGATTTCGGATTTCGGATTTCGATTATAAAGGAGGTTTAAGTTATGTATTTTTGGGATTCTACAATCATCCTCTTAATTCCAGCGATAATACTTTCCATATATGCTCAATTCAAAGTATCTTCGACTTACAAACGTTATTCCAAAGTTCGTTCACAATCAGGACTTACAGGAGCGCAGGCAGCACAAGCTCTTTTGAACAGTAACGGACTATACGATGTGCGTGTGGAACCGGTTGGCGGACGGCTTTCCGACCATTACGATCCACGGGTCCGTGTAGTTAGGCTTAGTGAAGACGTCTATCGCGGCAGTTCTTTGTCTTCTGTGGCAATAGCAGCCCATGAAACAGGGCATGCTCTTCAACATGCTTACAGCTATGTTCCTTTGACATTAAGGTCGGCATTTGTTCCGCTTGCCAACTTCGGCAGCTCAGCTGGGCCGATTCTGATCTTGATCGGTTTTTTCTTCCGAAGTTTCAGCTGGCTGCTTGAATTGGGGATTTTGTTTTTTGCATTTGCTGTGTTATTTCAGATTATAACTCTGCCGGTGGAATTCAATGCTAGTAATAGAGCCTTAACCCTTTTACAGGACAGAAACATGCTGGTCGGTGAGGAAGCCCGTGGTGCACGTTCGGTTCTGAGAGCTGCCGCTTTAACCTATGTAGCGGCAACCTTAGTTGCAGTGCTTGAGCTGGCACGGCTGCTCCTGATTTCCCGGGGCTTAAGCGATGACTAAAGAAACTGCTCGTGGGTTGGCCGTCCGGATCCTGACGCGTGTCGAGGTCCAAGGGGCTTACGTGAATCTTTTGCTTCAAAAAAATCTGGCAAAGTTAACTGATTCCCGGGATCGGCAATTTGTTACCTTGTTGGTGAATGGTACACTCAAACACCGGCTGACTTTGGATTATGCACTGCGTTTACATTTGAGTAAGCCGATGTCTTCATTATCCCATGAAGTACGGGCTATTTTGCGCATTGGTGCTTTTCAACTGCTATATGTGGATAAAGTACCTCCTCCGGCAGCGATCAATGAAAGTGTGGAATTAGCAAAACAATTCCCAAAATTCACAGGTCTGGTCAATGGTGTCTTGCGTAATGTTATGAATAAGGGGTGGAATTTTCCTTGGCCGGATGAGAAACGCGAGACGGTGCGCTATCTTTCAGTACGCTATTCTCATCCTGAATGGATGATCAGGCGCTGGCTGAAACGCTGGGGCAGGGAGGAAACGGAAGCTTTATGCCAAGCCAATAATGAACCTGCTCAAACCTGGATCCGCACAAATACGCTGCGGATCGCCCGTGTGGATTTAATGGCCCTTCTCATGGAAGAAGGGATTACGGTCGAACCGGGAACCCGAGTGCCGGAGAGTTTAAGGATCCAAAATTTTGGAAGTTTAGATCGGCTGGAGAGTTACCGAAAGGGACTGTTTACGGTCCAGGATGAAAGTTCTCAACTGGTTGCTCATCTGGCAGCCCCCAGACCAGGACAACAGGTCCTAGACACCTGCAGTGCCCCTGGTGGAAAAACCACGCATTTGGCGCAGGTGATGCAGAACCAGGGAAAAATCCTGGCCTTTGATATCCATGAGCAAAAACTCGAGCTTGTTAATCAATTAGCGCAGAGACTGGGAATTACGATCGTTCAAACTCAACTGGGCGATGCGCGGGATTTGAGCGGACTAAAACCCGTTTCTCAGCAGCGTGTCTTAGTTGACGCTCCGTGTTCCGGATTGGGTGTTCTCCGCCGTAAAGCAGATCTGCGTTGGCAGAAAGAAGAGCAGGATCTGCTGAATTTTCCCCTGCTCCAATATGCTATTTTGGAACGTGCGGCGTTTTGTGTTGAAATAGGGGGAGATTTAATTTACTCAACCTGTACTATTGAACCGGAAGAGAATTTTGAACTGGTTAAGATGTTTCGGGCGGAACATTCAGAATTTGAGCCGGTTAACTTGATGAATGATTTACCCTTTACGCTTGAGGACCCGCGTGATATCCAACAAGCAAGGAAAGGAATGCTTCAGCTTTTACCCCACCGCCATAACATGGACGGATTTTTTATCGCAAAGTTTCATCGTACCAGTTAAAAAGTTGGTTAGGAAGCATAATCGCAGCTCTTTTATTTTTATAATTTGCTATATAAAATTTGCTTTATATAATTATTTTTATATAATTCTTTATATATTTAGTGATATATTACAGATTGAGATGATGTTTAAAGATTATGCTGCAAAAAAGTATAATTCAGCGATATTGCACGACTCACGAAATACACGACATTCACGAAATACGTGAAATACGTGACCTACACGACATACACGACATACACGACATACACGACAGTAATGGCGGCTAACGACTTCCTAATACTATATGTAGATGTAGTATTAGCCTCAATATGGAGCCCCAATAATGTAAAAACGGAAGTTTTGCAGCAGAATTATTTACTGAATATGAATGAATATGCATAAGTATTACTAATCCGGCCGCCGTCTAAAATGTTAGAGCAGCAAAGTTTTCTTTTTAGAAGTTTAACCGGCATGAATTGGGTGAATAATAGTGACTATGGATATTATTAATAAAGAGCTGCGTGGATGTTCAGAAGATGAATTAATAGAGTATTGCAAGGAAATGGGTTTACCGCGCTTTCGGGCAAGCCAATTATTTCAATGGGTGCAGCAAAAAGCCGT
>CAYWSF010000085.1:0-2261 GCA_964460725.1 uncultured Desulfosporosinus sp. | reverse complement strand
GTTTTTATGGGTATGGGGGAACCCCTGCTCAATTATGAGCGGGTTCTTCAGGCGATCCAGCTAATGAATCATAGTCAGGGGCTGAATATTGGTATGCGGCGGATGACCATTTCAACTTCCGGAGTCGCACCGCGAATAATTCAACTGGCAAAAGATAACCCTCAGGTGGGCCTGGCTGTATCTCTTCATGCCGCACGCGATGAAGAGAGAAATAACTTAATCCCCATGAATCGTCGTTATCCACTTAGTCAGCTTATGGAGGCTTGTCAGGAGTACAACCAAATTACAAATCGCCGGATCACTTTTGAGATCGCTTTGACGGCAGAGAATGCGAAAAGGAAAGAGGCTGCAGCCTTTGCCAGATTACTTAAAGTGCAATTCGGACATGTCAATTTGATTCCGGTGAATCCAGTGGCAGGAACGGGCATGGAACGTCCGCAGCCGGAGCAAGTAGAAAGGTTTGCACAGGTATTGGAAGATGCCGGAATCTCTGTTTCTTCACGCGAGGAACGGGGCACGGATATCGACGCCGCTTGCGGTCAGCTTCGTCGACAATGGGGGGGTGCATGTTCATGAACCTTTTAGGCCGATTTGAAGAGATGGCTGAATTTCTTTTTACAGGCGCTTTTAAAAAGGGTGCGTCCAAGCTTCAACCGGTGGAAATCGCCAAAGAACTGGTAAAGGTTATGCTTAAAAATAAGCAGGTTAGTATTTCGCAAGTCTATGTACCAAATGTCTATCGGGTCTATCTCCATCCCGATGATTGGGGACCAATCGCCAGTTTTGGTGATGCTTTTCTGATTGAACTTTCCAAATATTTATATGAAGAGGCTGAACGAAATGGCTATACGTTTTTAACAAAACCGGCTATTGAGTTGCATGCGGATGAGACAGTGAAGCCCCGGGGAATGGTGATTGAAGTCGATTTCGATGATTCGATTGAGTTAGACTGGCAAGAGGAAGAAAATGAAAAAAATTCGCCTAAAGAATCAAATTGGTATGAAACGACAACTTTTCTTCGGCAAAGTGTCAAAAAAAACCGGCCATTTGAGAATAAGTCAGAAGGGGATCCGGACTACTTTCTCGAAATTATAGAAGGCCCGGATGAAGGCCAAAAATTGTTGCTGCGGGATGCAGAGGTAATCATTGGCCGGCATGGGCAATGCGATTTGGTGCTCCATGATCTTGAGGTGTCAAGGCGACATATCAAGCTTGTCTCAGGGGAGAACGGTTGGTGGTTGGATGATTTAGGCAGTACGAACGGTTCGTTTGTCAACGGTCAAAGAATAAAGCATCAGATGGTTGCTCCCGGCGACCGTATTCAAGCCGGACAAAGCGTCCTGGTGATAAAGAAAGCATTGTGATAACAGGGGTCAGATGTCAGTGGTCAGAGATTCAGAGGCCAGAGGTCGGATGTCCTAGGTCTGACTTCCGACTGACTTCCGTTTCTGACTTCCGATTCTGACATCTGGCTTCTGATTTCCGACTTCCGTTCCGACTTCCGTTCCGCCCCCCGTTTCCGACAACTGACATTCGACCTCTGACTTCTGAATTAAGGTGGTTTTGTATGCAATTTGTATTGGTTATTGGGCGGCTGGCTTTTGTCGTCGTTATCTATCTTTTTATCTTCCGAATCTTTACCGTGCTTTTGGCAGACCTCCGTTTAAAAGGAGTTTTTCCAAGTTCAAATATTGAATATGGACGTTTGGAGGTCCTGACAGGAGCAGAAGGGCTGGAAAAAGGGAAGTTTTTTTGGATTGATACAAAGGGATTGCGCTTGGGGCGCGGCAAGCATAATGATATAATTTTACCGGATCATTTTGCTTCCATTAATCATGCTGTTTTTAAGATGCATAAAGGCCAGATTGTTGTGGAAGACCTTGGAAGTACAAATGGAACCTGGGTTAATGGGGAGCAAATTCATTCCCCGGTGCAATTGGTTCCTGGAGATTATGTGAAAATTGGAAGTATTACCTTTCAATTTTCGAGGGTGGTAAAATGATGAGAGTTCTGAGTTTTAGTGAAAAAGGGTGTTTGCGGGAACATAATGAGGATTCTTTTCTCGTGTCACCGGCGCAGGGACTTTATGCCGTAGCCGATGGCATGGGGGGGCACCGCGCCGGAGAAGTGGCTTCTTCGATCGCCTTACAGGAATTAAGAAAAAGGATTCCCCGTTTGGCTGAATGTGTGGAGCAGGATTGGAAAAGTGGGTTGACGGAAGCCTTTGTTCAAGCAAATCGGGTTGTTTATGAATCCTCAAC
>CAYWSF010000084.1:0-7033 GCA_964460725.1 uncultured Desulfosporosinus sp. | reverse complement strand
CCGTTCAACGGGTCCTTACTCACTCGTAACCCAGCAGCCCTTGGGCGGTAAAGCACAATTCGGAGGACAACGTTTTGGAGAAATGGAAGTTTGGGCTTTAGAAGCTTATGGCGCCTCTTATACTTTACAAGAAATTCTAACCGTAAAATCTGACGATGTAGTGGGCCGCGTCAAAACATACGAATCGATCGTCAAAGGAGAAAATATTCCTGAACCGGGTATTCCGGAATCCTTTAAGGTCTTAATTAAGGAGATGCAAAGTTTAGGACTTGATGTTCGGGTTTTAGCAGAAGATGATCAGGAAATTGAGATCCGCGACCCGGATGAGGATATTACGGAGACTGCTAAGGAGCTGGGCATTGATCTTAATGAGGGACTTGTTCCTGCGGCAACGAACAAAATTGCCTCGAAGGAAGCCGCGAATGAAGATAATAGAGATGATGAAATCGTTGATGACGAAGAAAAACTGCTCGATAGATTTAATGTGGAACCCCTTCAGGAAGTAGAGTAGATTGAAATCACGCCGCTAGTTCCCGGACGAAAGGAGCGACAAGGATTGCAAGACGTCAATAACTTCAACCGCATGCGAATCGGTATAGCTTCTCCGGATATGATTCGTGAATGGTCATTCGGAGAGGTAAAGAAGCCGGAAACCATAAACTATCGAACCTTAAAGCCGGAACGTGAAGGTTTATTTTGCGAAAAAATATTTGGTCCAACTCGGGACTGGGAATGCCACTGCGGAAAATATAAACGTGTCCGGTATAAAGGAATCGTTTGTGACCGTTGTGGAGTTGAAGTGACCCGTTCTAAAGTACGTCGTGAACGGATGGGGCACATTGTACTCGCTGCGCCGGTATCCCATATTTGGTATTTCAAAGGGATTCCGAGCCGCATGGGATTGCTTTTGGATATGTCTCCGCGTGCTTTGGAAAAAGTCCTTTATTTTGTCTCCTATATTGTTACCGATGCCGGAGATACATCGTTAATGAAGAAACAACTCCTGACTGAAACGGAATATCGTGAATATCGGGAAAAGTATGATGATCGTTTTCAAGCTGGCATGGGTGCGGAATCCGTCAAATTATTGCTTGAAGAGATGGATTTAGAAAAGCTTAATGAGGAACTGCGCACGGAGTTAAAAACAGTATCCGGACAGCGAAAAATTCGCGCGACTCGTCGTCTGGAAGTGGTTGAGGCTTTCAAAACGTCCGGCAACCGACCGGAATGGATGATTATGGATGTTGTTCCGGTTATTCCGCCTGAATTGCGGCCGATGGTCCAATTGGACGGTGGTCGGTTTGCTACATCTGATCTCAATGATCTTTATCGCCGGGTTATTAATCGGAACAATCGCTTGAAGCGTCTTTTGGATCTTGGTGCACCGGACATTATTGTACGCAATGAAAAACGGATGCTCCAGGAAGCAGTTGATGCCTTAATTGACAATGGCCGCCGCGGACGGCCGGTGACCGGTCCTGGCAACCGCCCCCTTAAATCGCTGAGCGATATGTTAAAAGGAAAACAAGGGCGTTTCCGGCAGAACCTGTTAGGAAAACGGGTGGACTATTCCGGTCGATCCGTGATCGTTGTCGGACCGAACTTAAAATTACATCAGTGTGGCCTGCCCAAAGAAATGGCCTTAGAGCTTTTTAAACCGTTCGTAATGAAGAAACTGGTCAATGAGGGACATGCGCACAATATTAAAAGCGCCAAACGGATGGTGGAGAGGGTACGTCCGGAAGTATGGGATGTTCTGGAAGAGGTTATTTCGGATCACCCGGTCATGTTGAATCGGGCCCCGACCTTGCACCGGTTAGGAATTCAGGCCTTCGAGCCAATTTTAGTTGAGGGCCGTGCTTTGCAGATCCACCCACTGGTATGTACCGCGTATAATGCAGACTTTGACGGAGACCAAATGGCGGTGCATGTTCCCTTGTCTGCAGAAGCTCAGGCTGAGGCTAGATTACTGATGTTGGCGTCACTCAATATCTTGAATCCAAAAGACGGTCGGCCGGTACAAACGCCAACTCAAGATATGGTTTTAGGTTCTTATTACTTAACAAAGGAGCGTAAGGGTGCTTTAGGGGAAGGAAAAATATTCCGGGATACTAATGAAGCTATTTTGGCCTATGATGCAAAAGTGGTACATCTGCAAGCGATCATTAAAGTGCGTTATAATGGTGAAATCATAGAAACGACCGTTGGCCGCTTAATCTTCAATTCCGTTATTCCTCCCGAAATTGATTATTTCAATGAAGTTGCCGGTAAGAAAGCCCTCGCCGAAATCGTGTCTAAAACCTATCGCATCTGTGGCTATGAAGCGACCGCCTCATTGCTGGATGGTTTGAAGAGTCTTGGGTTCAAGTACTCAACGCAAGCAGGAATAACCGTCGGATTGACAGACATAACTGTTCCTGAAAAGAAAAAAGAGATCCTCGGCATGGCAGACGCGGCAGTGGCAAAAACTGAGCTGCAATATCGTCGTGGTTTAATTACGGATGAAGAGCGTTATAACCTTGTGATTGATACTTGGGCGAAAGCTACGAAAGAAGTAACCAACGCCTTGATGGATAGTCTGGATCCGTTTAACCCAGTGTACATGATGGCGACGTCCGGTGCCCGGGGTAATATTCAACAGCTGAGACAACTGGCAGGCATGAGAGGGCTGATGGCCGATCCGTCCGGACGAACGATTGAGTTGCCGATTAAGGCAAACTTCCGGGAAGGATTGACCGTTCTGGAATATTTCATTTCTTCACACGGTGCCCGCAAAGGCTTGGCTGATACTGCCTTGCGCACAGCCGACTCCGGTTACCTGACGCGTCGTTTGGTCGACGTTTCTCAAGATGTGATTGTCCGTGAAGATGACTGCGAAACCATAGCGGGCATAATGGTTACAGATATTAAAGACGGCCCGGAAATCATCGAACCTTTAATTGAACGCCTAGTCGGACGCTTTGCTTTGGAAGAAATACGCCATCCTGAGACGGGAGAAGTACTTGCTTCACCCGAACATGAAATCAGTGAGGAACAAGCGGAGCAGATCAGTAAATTATATGATTCGGTAATGATTCGTTCGGTGTTGACCTGTAAATCGCGCTATGGGGTCTGCAAGAAGTGCTACGGTCGTAATCTAGCAACCGGACGTCCGGTTGAGATGGGCGAAGCGGTTGGTATTATTGCGGCGCAATCGATCGGCGAACCGGGGACGCAGCTTACGATGCGCACCTTCCATACCGGTGGGGTTGCCGGGGGCGATATCACTCAAGGTTTGCCGCGGGTAGAGGAATTGTTTGAAGCTCGTAAACCAAAAGGGCAGGCTACCATCGCGGAAGCGGCAGGTAAAGTGTCAATCAGTGAAGTGAAAGGGCGCAGGGAAATAGCTCTCTTCACTGAAGAAGAGGAGCATCTCTCCTATACTATTCCCTATGGAGCACGGCTTTGTGTCAAAGAGGGACAAATGGTTGAAGCAGGCGACGAGTTGACCGAAGGAAGCATCAATCCTCACGAAATGTTAAAAGTCAAAGGTCAACGCGGGGTTCAGCTTTATTTGTTAGGTGAAGTGCAGCGTGTCTATCGGCTTCAAGGTGTCGATATTAACGATAAACATATTGAAGTAATGGTTCGTCAGATGATGCGCAAGGTGAAAGTCGATGATGCAGGTGATACCAGGCTGCTGCCCGGCGGTCTGATTGATGTCTTTGATTTTCAGGACAAGAATGCGCGTACTATTGAGGCAGGAGGGGAGCCCGCGGTAGCTCATCCGATATTATTGGGAATTACCAAGGCTTCTCTGGCGACGGATTCCTTCCTCTCGGCGGCTTCTTTCCAGGAAACAACCCGTGTTCTTACGGAAGCAGCGATAAAAGGGAAGGTTGATCCATTGCTCGGTTTGAAAGAGAATGTAATCATTGGGAAACTTATCCCGGCAGGAACCGGTATGGCAAGGTATAGGAGTATAGAAACTCAGGAAACAAATTAAGCGAAAAACAAATTAAGCTCATTATTGACACGCTTTTTATCTGGTGCTAATATAGTATAGTGTGATTTTAGAGGAGGTAAGCATTTTGATGCTTGGTGAAACCTTCAAAAACGTCAAACATAAAACAGTTGGGCTGAAACAAACCCAACGTGCTCTGGAAAAGGGGCACGTTAAACGTTTGTATGTCGCTGAAGATGCCGAACCACATGTTCTTCGTTCTCTTCTGGAATTGTGCGCAGACCATAATGTTGAGCGCATAGATGTTCCGACGATGGAGGAACTGGGGAGAGCATGCGGTATTGATGTGGGTACATCTGCAGCAGCCATATTAGCAGACTAGTGTAAAGGCAAGGCATTCTATCTGTGTTAATTTTGGAATTGCTTGTTAAATGCTGTAGCAAGCAATTCCTTCCATATTGAAGATTGAGAAAGGAGGTAGAGATATGCCGACCATTAATCAACTTGTCCGCAGCGGACGTACTTCGATCATGAAAAAATCAACAGCTCCCGCATTATTGTGGGGCTATAATTCGCTTAAACGAAAGCAATATTCATCAGGAGGCTCTCCTCAAAAACGAGGAGTGTGTACCAGGGTTTATACTACTACTCCTAAAAAACCAAACTCAGCACTGCGAAAGGTTGCGCGTGTCCGTTTGACCAATGGGTTAGAGGTTTCCTCATATATTCCGGGAATCGGACATAACTTGCAGGAACACTCCGTGGTTCTTGTCCGGGGTGGCCGTATTAAGGATCTCCCAGGGGTACGTTATCACGTTGTTCGTGGCACCTTGGACACAAATGCTGTTCAAAAACGTGAACAAGCACGCTCAAAATATGGAGCAAAACGTCCGAAAAAGGTCTAAAAGTTTCTGAGTTTAAAGGTTCTAAAAGGATCTAAAAAAATTTCTAAACAAGTTGCTGATATTATCCAGAAATAAGTTACAAAGGAGTAGACTAATGCCGCGTAAAGGATATATTGGGAAGCGTGAAATCTTGCCGGATCCTATTTACAAGAATCAAACATTGACAAAGTTTATTAATCAAATTATGTTAGATGGTAAAAAGGGAACGGCAGAGGCTATTTGCTATAATGCATTTGAGATAATTCGGGAAAAATCCGGGAAAGATCCGATGGAAGTCTTTAGTACGGCGTTGAAAAATGTTATGCCGGTATTAGAGGTAAAGGCACGCCGTGTCGGTGGTGCTAATTACCAGGTCCCCATAGAAGTGCGTGCGGATCGACGCACTACGCTTGCTTTGCGTTGGATTGTCACCATGGCTCGCAAGCGCGGCGAAAACACCATGCAAGAAAGGGTCGCCGGGGAATTACTGGACGCTTTTAACAATACGGGTGGTTCTGTCAAGAAGAAAGAGGATATGCATAAAATGGCTGAGGCAAATAAGGCTTTTGCGCATTACAAATGGTAGTTTAATCCATACCGATTTCAGAAAGGGAGAATCATCGTGGCAAGGAAATTTGCACTAAATAACACCCGCAATATTGGAATTATGGCGCATATAGATGCTGGGAAAACAACTGTAACGGAACGCATTCTTTTTTACACCGGACGGGTGCATAAAGTTGGTGAAACCCATGATGGGGCTGCAACAATGGACTGGATGCTCCAGGAGCAGGAACGCGGAATTACGATTACTTCCGCAGCTACTACCTGTGAGTGGAAGGACAATCGCATTAACATCATTGACACACCAGGGCACGTGGACTTCACAGTGGAAGTAGAACGTTCTTTGCGTGTCCTTGACGGAGCAGTGGCGGTGTTTTGTTCAGTCGGCGGAGTGGAGCCCCAATCTGAAACCGTCTGGCGTCAAGCGGATAAATACAAAGTACCACGCATCGCTTTTATTAATAAGATGGACCGGATGGGTGCTGATTTCTACCGCGGTGTTTCAATGATCGCAGATCGGTTGGGGGCAAACCCCGTTCCAATCCAGCTGCCGATTGGGGTCGAGGATAAATTCCAAGGGATTGTAGATCTGGTAAATATGACGTCTATTATTTACACGGACGACTTAGGTGCTTTTGAAGTGCGGAACGAGATACCTGAGGACCTGGTCGAGTTAGCCGCAGACTATCGTGAGAAGTTAGTTGAAGCTATCGCTGAAACCAGTGAAGAACTGATGAGCAAATATCTCGAAGGGACAGAAATCACGGAGCAGGAACTGCGGAACGGTATCCGCTGCGGAGTGCTCGAGAACAAATTTATTCCGGTTCTCTGTGGTTCGGCTTTCAAAAACAAAGGGGTACAACCATTACTGGACAGCGTTGTTTCTTACATGCCTTCGCCTCTTGATGTGCCCCCGATTAAGGGGATCAATCCAAGTACCGGTGCGGAAGATTATAGGACAGCTTCCGACAGCGAACCGTTTTCCTCGTTAGCTTTCAAGATTATGGCCGACCCGTTCGTCGGAAAATTAGCTTTTTTCAGAGTTTATTCCGGTGTGTTAAATTCCGGTTCGTATGTTTATAACTCATCTAAAAGTAAGAAAGAACGCATTGGACGCATTTTGCGCATGCATGCTAATCACCGTGAAGATATTCCGGAGGTGCGTTCAGGAGAAATTGCCGCTGCAGTTGGTTTGAAAGATACTTCAACGGGGGATACTTTATGTGATGAAAAATCACCCATAATTCTGGAAGAAATGGTGTTTCCTGAGCCGGTAATTGATGTGGCAATTGAACCGAAGACCAAAGCCGACCAGGAAAAAATGGGCATTGCCCTCACTCGTCTGGCAGAAGAAGATCCCACTTTTAAAATCCGCACGGATGCTGAAACCGGACAAACGATTATTGCGGGTATGGGTGAGCTTCATCTTGATATCATTGTTGACCGCTTAAAGCGGGAGTTTAATGTACATTGCGATGTAGGACGTCCACAAGTTGCTTATAAAGAAACCATTCGACGTGCTGTTAAAACCGAAGGAAAGTTTGTTCGCCAGTCCGGTGGGCGCGGTCAATATGGACACTGCTGGGTCGAATTGGAGCCAATTGAACCGGGAAGCGGTTTTGAGTTCGTCAATAAAGTGGTT
>CAYWSF010000083.1:0-7063 GCA_964460725.1 uncultured Desulfosporosinus sp. | reverse complement strand
GCTGAACTGGGAATTGCAAATCTGGAAACAACAGATTTTGTTGCAAATTTGAGAGATAACGGTGGAACAATCGATGATGCTGTGAAGCTCGCTCAAGTCGTTGATAGTTCTGTTTTAAATACTGAGCTTACATCCCTGGATATACCGGAAGCGCAGGTGGCAGAAGCGCAGGCAGCAGCTGCTTTAGAGTTGAAGCCAAATAATGGGGGACGAGTTATTCAGTTATTTGATAAGGTGCAGGATCAAGCTGAGTTGCAGGATCAACAGGATCAATTGGATGGAGCGGAAGAAGCCCAAAGTGGAAGTACCGTGGAAAAGGCAGAGCGGTGGAAGCTTCCTGATTTTGATTTACTAGAGCCGGTCCAAAAACGGGTCATAATCCAGGATACTGAAACTTCGGAACAACTGGAAAAAGTGCTGCTTAATTTTGGAGTTAAAGCTAAGGTCATCCGAGTTACAAGGGGTCCGGTGATTACTCGTTTTGAATTAGCTCCCGCACCAGGCGTTAAAATTAGCAAGATTGTCAATCTGGCGGATGATATTGCGTTAGGGCTAGCAGCCCGGGATGTGCGTATTGAAGCGCCGATTCCTGGAAAAGCAGCGATTGGGATTGAGGTTCCGAATAAAAAGGCGCGCTCGGTCTCGTTTCGAGAAGTTCTCGAAACACCCGTTTTTGACCAATGTTCTTCTAAACTAAAGATTGCTTTAGGAAAAGATATCGCTGATCAACCGATCATCGGTGATTTGATAAAAATGCCGCACCTGCTTGTTGCCGGTGCTACCGGTTCGGGAAAGAGCGTATGCATTACTTCAATCATAAATTCCATCCTCTGCAATGCCACTCCTGATGAAGTGAAGTTTTTGCTTGTGGATCCCAAAATGGTAGAGCTCAGTCAATATAATGGCATTCCACATCTATTAGCACCGGTTGTGGTTGATCCAAAGAAAGCAGCCAGTGCTTTACAATGGATTGTCAAGGAAATGGAAAACCGGTATGAACTTTTGGCAGCGGCAGGGGTTCGGGATATTGAACGCTATAACAAAATGAAAGCCGGCGAAAGCAATGGCCGTACCAAGGCAATGCCCTTTATTGTGGTAATCATTGATGAGCTGGCTGATTTGATGATGGTTGCAGCCAAGGAAGTTGAAGAGGCCATCTGTCGCTTGGCTCAAATGGCCCGGGCAGCCGGCATTCATTTAGTGATTGCCACACAGCGTCCATCAGTGGATGTTATTACCGGTCTGATTAAGGCTAATATACCAAGCAGGATTTCCTTTGCTGTTTCGTCCCAGATCGATTCCCGTACCATTCTCGATGCAACAGGTGCAGAAAAACTGCTTGGGCGGGGAGACATGCTTTATTCGCCGCTGGGAGAAAATAAAGCACTGCGCGTCCAAGGATGTCTCGTTACTGATGAAGAAGTACAACGCATAATTACCCATTGGAAAGGTTTAGGCAAACCGGAATACCTCGATCCGGAGCATCTTTTTGCCGAAACAAAGGTTAAAAATGAAGAAAGTAATGGGCCGGATGATGAATTGTTTATTGAAGCGGGACAGCTTTTTATCCGAACGGGGATGGCTTCTATATCTTATCTGCAACGCAAGTTAAAATTAGGGTATTCTAGAGCAGCACGCTTAATGGATATACTTCAGGAACAAGGTGTAGTTGGCAACTATGAAGGTAGTAAACCACGGCAGGTACTTTTAACTATGGATGAATTTAATGAACGATTTGGATAGGAAAGCGCAAGGTTTCTCACTCAGTTTTAAACTCCTGACAAGCACGATGTATTGAACATCACTCATTAAATCTGAATTTCGAATATTGAGATGCATGTTTCTCAAAACACTCTAACCATAATGAATTGGTTAGAGTGTTTTTTATACCCTAAAAACATCCTAAAAACATCCGAAAATCCCGCTGGATAGTAAGGGTGTTTCTTTATGATGAATGAAGTTGGATAGAATGGGAATAATTCATAAATGGATATATAAATGCCAGAATAAAATAAATGGAGAAGAAAAATGAAGTTTTATGCAAATTCAATTTCGAATTATAAACTACATAAAGATATTGTTTTAAACCGGGAAGATTTACTTTACCATGCGAAAGAAATTGCTCGTTCACGTGTACACCATACAACCGGTAATCCGAAACGTTCTTTGATACCCCGGGTTAAGGAAAATATGGATTTCCTAAATAAGGCTTATCATGAAATTACGGAGTATTCCGCGAGAACACAAGAAATTGTGCCGGCTACGGAATGGTTATTAGACAACTTTTACAGTTTAAAAGACTTAAGAGAGGAAATTATAAAAAGCTTCTCTGGTAAATTGGAACGTCAATTGCCACGGGACGCAAGTGGAGAATTTCAAGGATATCCACGCATTTATGGCTTATTAGTTGAACTGATCGAACATACGGATAGTCAATTACAAAGTGACATACTGGAAGAGTATATTAATGCCTATCAGGCTCATATACCCTTAACAAGCGCGGAAATCTGTGCTATTCCCATTATCCTGAAAATTGTCCTTTTGGAGAATATTCGAGGGTTAACGGAACAAATCCTCCATACTCAAGCAGAAAGAGAAGCGGCGAATCAGTGGGTAAAGCCTTTATTGGAATCTGAGCATGGACCGGACGAATGGGAGGAAATATTCGAAACGCTTACTTTTCAGGAGGAATATACATCGGCCTATGCCGAGCAGTTGCTCAAACGGCTGAGAGAACTTGGTGTGGACTCAGCTCCCTTATTACACTGGGTTGATCGTGTGGTTGCTAAACAAAATACAACCATTGAGGAATTGGCAAAGCTTGAGCGACAACGACAGTCCATGTACGAAATTTTAATGGGCTATGCTATTTCGAGTATTCATTTTATCGGATCTGAAGATTGGCCGCATTTTTTTGAAGCGGTAAGCTTGGTTGAGCATGAGTTGAGAAAGGATCCGAATAATGTTTATAGCAAAATGGACTTACAATCACGGAATGCCTATCGTCATCAAGTGGAGGAGATTACCAGAAGATTCAAAGTAACAGAGTTGGCAGTTGCCCGAAAAGTGCTGTCAAAAGCTGTAACCGCTCATGAGCAAGGAGAGTCCCAATCATCACATGTTGGTTATTATTTGCTTGGGCCAGGACGTGTTGAGCTGGAAATGGAATTAAAACGGGATTTCGGAGCGTATCAAAACCTGGGCAGTAAGATTCGTTCGGCCGTGCGAAAAAAACCGGTGCCATATTATTATGGCAGTTTGCTAATCGGGGTAGGACTGCTTTTTACTTGGGCTTTATCCTATGCACTGCAAGCAGCGCCACTCTCCTGGTTTTATACTCTCATCGTTCCAGCACTATTGGTTTGGGCGAGCATTATCATCATCCCGTTGGTGAATTGGCTAGCCTCGCTATTTTTCCCCACTGCTTTTCTGCCTAAACTGGAGTTAAGGGATGGAATTCCTGAGGAATTGCGAACCATGGTTACTGTGCCGACGCTTTTAACTAACGTCGGCAGGGTTAATGAGCTGATGGAACAACTGGAAACTTGTTATCTTGCCAATAAAGATGATAATTTGCATTTTGCATTATTAGGGGATTTTGCCGATGCGCCGTCCGAAGAAATTGATGGTGATGAAAAAATTATCACGGCAGCTACCGAGGCGGTAGAAAGGCTAAATAACAAGTACGGTAAAAGTCGGTTTTACTTTTTCCACCGCAAGCGGCTTTTTAATGATTCCGAAGGTGCCTGGATGGGCTGGGAAAGAAAACGCGGCAAATTGGTAGAATTTAATAGGCTTTTGCTTCAGGATAAAGATACTACTTATAATGTACAAATTGGTGACTTATCTATCATATCGACTTTTCGTTATATAATTACCCTTGATGCCGATACCAATTTGCCAATGGGAACGGCTAAACAAATGATTGGAACGATTGCTCATCCCCTGCATGCTCCGCAGGTGAGTGAAGACGGACTGCGGGTGGTGCAAGGGTATGGCTTACTCCAACCGCGGATTGGGGTTTCAGTTCTTAGTGCCAGGGCATCAAAATTTTCACGTATTTTTTCAGGTAAGGCTGGAATTGATCCTTATACAGCCGCAGTATCGGATATTTATCAAGACTTATTTGGCGAAGGGATTTTTACCGGTAAGGGAATCTATGATGTTGCTGTCTTTCATCAAGTAACGGGCAAGGCCTTTCCGGAAAATCACATCCTCAGTCATGATTTGATTGAAGGATGTTATGCCCGAGCAGGGCTGGTAACGGATATCGAGCTGATTGACGGTTATCCGGCTAATTACCTTGCTTTTATGCGGCGGCAGCACCGCTGGGTGAGAGGAGATTGGCAGCTGCTGCCTTGGTTGTTGAAGCCGCTGCCTTTTGTATCGCGCTGGAAGATTTTTGATAATTTAAGGAGAAGCGTGGAAGCGCCTTCTCTATTATTGCTGCTGATCTTTGCCTTTACAATCTTTGCCGTTGAGCCTTGGATTTGGGTGGGGTTGATATCTTTAAGCCTAATTTGGCCCATGGCCTTGAATATGGGTTGCAGACTTTTCAGTAAGGGAGCGGAGAAGTCTAACATTGGTCAAGATATGTGGAACATGTTTGTTCAGTTTTTTCTTCAATTATTGTATCTTCCGTATCAGGCCTTTGTTATGCTTGATGCTATTACACGCAGCCTTTATCGACAGTTTTTCTCCCATCGCAGCCTGCTGGAATGGGAAACAGCTGCAGATGCGGAAAGACGTTTGGGTGTCAGTTATAAAACCATGTATCGGACGATGTGGTCAGTTATAGTATTTGTCTTAGCTTTTTGGTTAGTCATTGCTTTAACGTTACCACAGAATTTAGGGCGATTTGCTCCCTTGGCAATCGCATGGTTAGCTTCGCCTTGGGCTGCTTGTAAGGTAAGTTTGCCGATCCGGCCTCAAAAGGCGAACCTCACTCTGAAAGAACAGCTTGCCGTGCGGCGTTGGGCCAGAAAAATATGGGCCTTCTTTGAAGATTACATTGGCCCCGAGGATCATTGGCTGCCGCCGGACAATGTGCAAATCGATCCTCCTAACGGTGTCGCTCATCGAACTTCCCCTACCAATATCGGACTGGCCTTATTAGCAAATATGGCTGCCCGGGATTTTGGTTACATCACGCTGGCTAAGACGCATGAGCGAATTAAAAATACACTTCAAACTGTGGAGGAGCTTGGCCAATGGAAAGGGCATCTTTTCAATTGGTATGATACCCAGACCTTGAGGCCCTTGGAGCCGTGCTATGTCTCAACCGTGGACAGCGGCAATTTGGCACTTTATATGTTAACGCTGAAATCCGGGCTTAATGAAATCACCCAAAAACCTTTGTTACATCAGGAGTATGCACGCGGGCTTAAGGATACTTACAACTTACTGATTGAAGCAAGTGGTGATGAACTAAATGAAGAACTACAAAGATACGGGCGGGCAGTGGATAAAGCACTGATTTCGGAAACGGCGTGGAACTTTGAAAACTGGAGAGCCATCTTATCATTGTGGCCTGCGCAGCCTCGGGAAGATGAATTGTCTCAGGAGGCCGCTTATTGGGCAAATCGTTTAGACATCATGATCCACATGTTTCGTCAGGAAATGGAAGCTCTTTTTCCTTGGATTGTTGACCAAGACCAAATGGAAGCACAGGTACCTTTAAATGCCCGGATCTTTAAAACCACCGGTTTAGATGAACTTGTCAAGTGTTATCAAGATGGACTGGAAGAAGCTGACTATTCGGACGAGATAAAAGAAATGCTCAAACAAGCACTGCAAAAGGTTCAGGATTATCAACAAGAGTCAGTGGCTCTCCAGCAAAAACTGGAAGAGATGGTTTTGGCGATCGATTTCAGTCCTCTGTATGATCAGACACGCCAACTATTTTCCATTGGCTATCGGGTTACGGAAAGCAGACTGGATAAGTCCTATTATGATTTGTTGGCTTCAGAAGCACGGCAGGCGAGTTTTATCGCCATTGCCAAAGGGGATGTGCCGCACAATCATTGGTTCAAACTGGGACGCTCGATGACCGTGGCCAAAGGAAAACGCACTTTAGTCTCCTGGAGTGGGACAATGTTTGAATTTTTAATGCCACTCCTGGTGATGCGGAATTATGAGGGAACTCTACTCGATGAAACTTATCGTTCGGTGGTCGAGATACAAAAATTACAAGGAAAAGAACACAATATGCCCTGGGGTGTATCTGAGTCCGGTTTTTACGCCTTTGATCCGCAGATGAATTATCAATATAAAGCCCTTGGAGTTCCCGGGCTGGGTCTCAAACGGGGACTGATTCAAGACCTTGTGATTGCACCCTACGCAAGCTTTTTAGCGTTAATGGTTACGCCGAATGAAGCCTTATCAAATATCTCGGTGATGGAAAAAATGGGTTTTTCAGGACGGTATGGATTATATGAAGCGGCAGATTTTACCCCGAAACGCCTCCCCCGTGACCGTCAATTTATGCTGATCCGGAGTTTTATGGCTCATCATCAAGGAATGAGTTTATTAGCACTTGACAATGTGCTGCATGAGAATATCATGCAGCAGCGTTTCCACGGTGAAGCTTTGATTCAGACTACGGAACTTCTCCTGCAAATACGTCTGCCTGAGTCCACGCCGCCTCAACTTCAGGCCGAAGGGGAGCATGTTGTTAAGGAACAAAAAGTCAACAACTCTGATTTGGAAAAAAACCAGTTGATCGTTATGGAGACGGCAAAGAGTTCTATTCCGGCAACGCACTGTATTTCTAATGGACAATATTCAGTAATGTTGACTAATTCCGGGGCAGGTTTCAGTCGCTTTAATGAGATTAGTCTTTCTCGTTGGCGTGAAGATGTAACCAAAGATGACTGGGGGATATTCTGTTACATTCAAAACTTAAATTCCGGTGACTTCTGGTCAACAACGCACCACCCTTGTCGGAAGTCCGGCGAAGATTATAAGGTGGCCTTTGCTCCGGATCGGGTGGAGTTCACTCGTAAAGATGGCAACATCGCCACGCGTACGGAAATCGTTGTTTCTCCGGAAGACCAAGCGGAGA
>CAYWSF010000082.1:0-7069 GCA_964460725.1 uncultured Desulfosporosinus sp. | reverse complement strand
TGAAACCTATACAGCTATTGGAGAGGTGACAGGTGCAAGTACTGCGACGATAAGCAGAGTGAAGCGTTGTTTAAATTTTGGCGCTGATGGATATCAACTGATCATAAAGCGTCTGCAAGAAGAAAAAGAATCATAGCTTACTTAAGTTAACTTTGGGTTAATTATAGAAGGAGAAGAATAATGCTAAGAACGAATTTAGGACAACGTATCCCAGAGGGAATGCGTGATTTGTTGCCGGAGGAAGTAGCTGTACAGGAGCGTTTGGAGAAAGATATTCTGACGCTTTTTGGGCAATGGTCTTATCAGAAAGTATTGACGCCAACCCTTGAATTTAGTGCTTGTGTACAGCCGGATCTGGAGCAGGATACCTTTTTATACAAATTATTTGACCGTGAAGGCCGTATTCTCGCTTTGCGCCCGGAACTGACGACACCGATAGCACGTCTGGTCAGTACACGTATGCGCGGGGCAGATTTACCATTGCGTCTGTGTTATAGTGCGGATGTCTGCCGGAATACCGATGTCAGGTATAGAGAATTCCGCCAGGCAGGAGTGGAACTTGTTGGCTCAGCCCAGGAACTTGCTGATGCAGAGGTGATTGCTCTTGCTGTACATGCCATTGCGGTTACCGGTTTAAAAAATTATCAGTTTAACCTTGGCCACATGGGTATCTTTTCCGGACTGATGTTAGAGGCAGGGGTCGATAAAGTGAAGCAAGCTGAACTGGAGGAAGCTTTGGCCCGCAAAGACATGGTGGCTGTGGAAAGCTGGATAAGCCTTAGTGGGTTACCGAAGCGCATTCAGGAGTTATTATTGCGCGTACCGCATTTTCATGGGGGAGAAGAAATCCTGGATGAAATCCTCCTATGGAGTGAACGACCGGCCATTCGGGAAGCAGTGGAGAGCTTAAGGCGAATTTATCACTATTTGGGCTATTTTGGTGTTCAAGACAATGTCTCACTGGATTTAGGCATTTTACGCGAGTTTTCTTATTATACGGGGGCAATTTTTGAAGGATATGTTCCCGGAATCGGCTTTCCGGTGGTTGAGGGCGGACGTTATGATACGTTATATGCTGATTTTGGTGTTCCTCAGCCGGCAACCGGCTTTGCTATTCACCTTGGAAACTTATTGGAGCAATTTCGACTTCCTCCGCTGGAAGAAGCTGAAATTTTGGTTTATGGTTCGGACGACAAGCAAGTAATTCAGCAATGCCAGGCGTTAAGGGCTCAAGGAAAACGAGTGGAAATGTCACTTGGTTTGATAGATGATGAAGCTGCCCGCAAAATGGCCAAGCAAAAGAATATTTCTCAGGTTTTGTGTGTCGAGTAAGAGTAAGTCAAACGGAAAAAAAAGAGTGTTTATTTTACTGAAAGTGAGGACGCTAGTAATAAGAATTTATGCATAACAAGGCTTGTAATAAGGAGACGGTTCTCCTGTTACATGTACTAATCTGTGAGCGGAGGAGTTTTACTAAATTCGGGAATAATAATTAATAATTGACTGGAAAAGGGGTGTTTTAGATGCATAGACTTGCAGTACTTACCGGCGGCGGAGATTGTCCGGGGCTTAATGCGGTTATTCGAGCGATTGCTAAAAGTGCGCACTATTATGGATTGGAAGTACTCGGAGTCAAAGACGGTTATCATGGTGCGGTTGAAGGAGACTTTATGCCTTTAACGCTAAAGAGTGTTTCGGGGATTTTACCACGTGGCGGGACTATTCTTGGGACAACAAATCGGGACAATCCCTTCGCGTATGAAACGATAGTAGATGGTTCAACTCAAATACTGGACCGCTCAGGTGATTTAATCCAAAATTTAAAAGATAATGATGTGAATGCCTTAATAGTGATTGGTGGGGACGGCAGTTTAAATATTGCGCTTAAGCTGGCCAGTCTCGGTCTAAAAGTAATCGGAATCCCAAAAACAATTGACAATGATTTAATGGCGACCGATCAGACCTTTGGTTTTCAGACAGCGGTGGAAACAGCCATGGAGGCCCTTGACCGTCTGCATACCACGGCTGAATCCCATCACCGGATTATGGTTCTCGAAGTAATGGGGCGTTATGCCGGATGGATCGCCTTATATGCAGGTGTGGCCGGTGGAGCCGACGTGATCTTAATTCCGGAAATTCCCTATAATCTTAACCGGGTGGTACAAGCCCTCGAACAAAGAGAAAAAAGTGGGAAGAAGTTTAGCATCATTGTTGTGGCAGAAGGTGCTAAACCCCGTGGCGGTGATATCGTGGTTGAACGAATGGTTTCAGGACGTTTCGACCCGATCAAATTAGGGGGCATCGGGGACAAGATCGGCCTTGAACTCGAAGAAGTATGTAATATGGAAACACGAGTAACGGTACTCGGGCACCTTCAGCGCGGAGGCTCCCCCAATTCGTATGATCGTGTGCTTTCTTCTCTGTATGGAGTTGCTGCAGTTGATGCTGCACTTTCGGAAAAATTTGGCATCATGGTAGCCCTGCGGGGTCAGGATATCGTGCGTGTTCCTCTCCACGAAGCGGTTGATAAGATAAAAACAGTACCCTTAGACCATCAATTATTGAAAGCAGCACGTCATCTAAGGATTGAGCTGGGAGAATGATCATTTCACACATTCATCACATTCAAAAGACAAGTTCAAAAGACAAGCTTGTATAAATGGCTTGTCTTTTGAAATTTTGGATGATTATTTTAAATCAAGGGGATTGTAAGAATAGAAACAACTTGCTATAATACTAATGGTTTAAAGTTTTAACTAGTTAAAGCGATAATGAGTTAATAATGTTATATTTTTTAAAGAATAGCTTTCATTAAAGTTTTAACAGGATGGAGAAAGGGGATATATTCAGGTGGAACAAGATATTTTAACCATTGCCCTGCCTAAAGGAAAGTTGCTGATTGACTCGATTGAATTATTGAGTCGTGTTGGTATAGAATGCAGCCATGTTAATGAAGATTCCCGAAAGCTCTTCTATGAACTTCCGGATAGTAAGGTTAAGATTATTATTTGCCGCGCTACAGATATTCCAACCTTTGTTGAATATGGGGCAGCGGATATTGGAATTGTGGGTAAAGACACCCTTTTGGAAGTAAATAAAGATGTGGTAGAATTATTGGATCTTAAGTTCGGGTTTTGTCGATTTGTAGTTGCTATGCCGGAGGATAGTGTTCCCCCCAAACTTCCGAATGGGAATTATGATTTAAGTGTCTTGAACCATCAGCGAGTGGCCTCAAAGTTTCCCCGGGTGGCAGAGACTTTCTTTAGTGGGTTAGGCATGCAGGTCCATACCATTAAACTGCATGGCAATATTGAACTTGCTCCCTGCGTTGACCTGGCAGAAATGATTGTAGATATCGTTTCCACCGGTAAGACACTCAAGGAAAACCGTTTAGTCGAGGTCGCGCAAATTCTGGAAGCGACTTCCCGTTTGATCGCCAACCGGGTTTCCTATCGCTTGAATAACGAGCGCATCCAGAGTTTAGTAGAACTTTTACGCGCAGAAATGCAGGCGATTTAACTGCTCAAGAAAATCATTGATGATACGGGCGGGAAAAGGCCGGCAGAGTCAATTACCCATCACTTAAAATGCTTACGCATTTTTGAAGTGGGGGCTTGCGGAAACGTGATATTTAAGGTATTACACCCGTAAGCCCGGTTGATTAGGCGTTAGTGTTTGTTAAAGGGGAAAAATAAATAATGAAGATAGAAAACCTAAAAGATATCGATCTGAATCGTCTTACCCGGAAATCATACGGCGATGATGCAAAGCTGGAGGGGCTGGTAGCAGATATTCTCCGGCGTGTCCGTGAGAATGGGGAAGAAGCCGTATATCAACTAACCGAGGAATTAGATCATATTGATCTGCGGCAAAGCGGTTTGCGGGTATCGGAACAGGAAATTCAAGCAGCTTATCATCATGTGGGTGAGGATTATTTAGCAGCCATGCGCACGGCAAAGAACAATATTTTGCGTTATCATGAAAAGCAAAAACGAACATCTTGGATAGAACCGGAATCGGACGGCAGTATCCTGGGGCAGCTTATCCTGCCGCTTAAACGTGTCGGGATCTACGTTCCCGGCGGAACAGCTGCCTATCCGTCCTCTGTCTTGATGAATGCCTTGCCTGCGGTGGTGGCAGGAGTAAAAGAAATCGTGATGGTCAGTCCCCCAGGAGAGGATGGCACACTCCTGCCGGAAGTATTGGCAGCAGCAGCTGAAGCCGGAGTGACGGAAATTTATAAAGTGGGTGGGGCGCAAGGGATTGGAGTGTTAGCGTTTGGGACGGAGACAATTCCTGCGGTGGATAAGATCACCGGACCGGGAAATATCTATGTGACTTTAGCCAAAAAGCAAGTTTATGGTACGGTCGATATTGATATGTTAGCCGGGCCAAGTGAAATCTTAATCCTGGCTGATGAGAGCGGGCATCCGGAAGAATTGGCCGCGGATTTGCTTTCCCAAGCCGAGCATGATCGCTTAGCTTCGGCAATCTTAGTCTCCCCTTCCCGTCAACTTCTCGAGCAGACCGTTGCTGAGGTGGAGCGGCAGCTTGAAGATTTGCCTCGCGCCGAGATTGCCCGCGCTTCCTGGGCAAATTACGGGGCGGCAATCCTTGTGTCAGATCTTCAGGAAGGCATCGATTTGGCCAATCAGATTGCCCCAGAACATTTTGAATTGGTCGTGGAGGACCCCTATTCCTGGTTAGGGCAAGTGCGAAATGCAGGTGCGGTCTTTCTGGGAAGATATTCCCCGGAACCGGTTGGCGATTACTTCGCGGGGCCAAATCATGTGTTACCGACTGGAGGGACAGCTCGCTTTTTCTCTCCGCTGAATGTAGATACCTTTATGAAGAAGGTCAGTGTAATCGGGAATTCGGAAACAGCTCTGAAAAGGGATGCCAAACAGATAGCTTTACTTGCCCGCAGCGAAGGCTTGGAAGCGCATGCTCGTGCTGTGGAAGTGCGGTTTAAGGAGAGAGTGAGATGAATTATGTACCCTGTAATCCGGAGAGTTTAGTTCGCCCTCCGGTCCGTCAGCTCGTTCCTTATGAAACAAAATATTTACCCCAGTGCATTCAACTCGACGCCAATGAAAATCCTTTTCCCTGGCCGGCAAAGATGCGGCAGTTATTGTACGACGAGACACCGGCCTTTAACCGTTATCCGGATGGCATGGGCGGAGAGCTTAAAAGTGCAATCGGGAATTATACGAAAATAGCGCCGCAAGGAATATTAATTGGCAACGGATCTGATGAAATAATCCAGCTTATTCTCCTAACCTTTGGCGGCAGGGGGAAATCCCTGATTATTCACCCGCCGACATTTAGTATGTATCAGGTTTACGCACGCTTAACAGATACCAATGTTGTACCTGTTCCTTTATTAAACGGCCTTGCTCTGGATACGGAGAAGATGCTGGAGGCAGCCCTTGCCCCGGAGGCGCATATAATCTTGGTTTGTAATCCCAATAACCCCACCGGTTCACTGTTCCCACGCGCAGACATTCTCCGGCTAATCCGGGAAAGCGGTAAAATTGTGGTAGTTGACGAGGCTTATGCAGAGTTTTCAGGTGAAACCCTTATTCCCGAGATTGCCAACTATCCTAACTTATTGATTATGCGTACCTTTTCTAAATCTTTTGGCCTGGCCGGCCTGCGTTTAGGTTATTTGCTTGGGCAACCGGAGACTATTGACTTAATCAATCGGGCGAGACCGCCGTTTAACGTCAATTCGTTCAGTCAAAGGGCCGGATGCCTGGCTTTAAGTTTTTTGGAAGAGTATCAAGCGCAAATTCAAATAATTAAGCAAGAAACACGTAAATTACAGGAAGGTTTAGCTCAACTGCCTGATGTTGAGGTCTATCCGACGCGGGCTAATTTCATCCTCTTTAAGCCTCTTGACGCCGACGGTTGGGCGGATGAATTGTTAAAGAGGGGCTTCCTTGTCCGCAACCTGGGCGTGCTTCTGGAGCTGGGAAAGTGTCTGCGGATCAGTGCCGGGTTACCGGAGGAAAACGCCGAATTCTTGCGGGCAATTCGAGAGATCAGCAGCCAATCTTGTCGTTAAGGAAGCGCGTGAGGGCTATTGTGTTGTTAGGGGAGCGAGAGGTGGCCGGGATGTGGTTAGGGAATGAAAAGGGAGGCCATTTTATTATGAGAGAAGCCAGAGAAGCCTATATAGAACGGAAAACTAAAGAAACAGAGATCCGGGTTCGTTTGAATCTTGACGGCACGGGAGATGCTCAAGTTGAGACGGGGATCGGTTTCTTTGATCATATGCTGACAGCCTTGGCTCGATTTGCCTATCTTGATCTCAGCTTGCAGGCCAGCGGGGACTTAAAGGTGGATGCTCATCATACTATTGAAGATTGTGGTATTGTGCTGGGACAAGCCTTGCGGGAAGCGTGCGCTGATAAGGCAGGAATTGAACGGGTCGGCGAAGCACTTCTCCCCATGGACGAAGCACTTGTGCAGGTAGCTTTGGATTTTTCCAATCGCGCCTACCTGGTTTGGGATGTGGACTGCCCGGACGGCAGGGTCGGCGAGTTTCCGATCGAGATGGCCGAAGAATTCTTTCGCGCATTAGCGGTGCAGGGCGGTCTTACTTTGCATATCCGGCAATTATCCGGCAAGAACCGTCACCACATCATGGAAGCTGTCTTTAAAGGAGTGGGAAGAGCACTGGGACTTGCCCTTCGCCGAAACGCTCGCTATAATGGCATACTTTCCACCAAAGGAGTCTTATAATAGGGATTTAAAATTAAGCTATGAGAGAGGACAAGAACGTTTCTTTAAGAAAATCTGATTCAATACTCAAACGCAAGGCTGAAAGTGCCGGCGGTAGAGTGTACGAGTTTAAAACCCGGACGACTGCTTCCCAAGTATGTCACTGTGGTGAGCGACACAAGAAACTGTTGCGGCAGAGAGTGCATGATTGCATGTGCGGAGTTATAATGCAACGGGATCTCTATAGTGCTTATCTAGCTCGTTTTGTTAAAGAAGATGTTCTCCATGCTACCGAAGCAAGTTTGTCTTGGTTAGGTGCGCTCCTACGGGCGACGTGGAAACA
>CAYWSF010000081.1:2118-7123 GCA_964460725.1 uncultured Desulfosporosinus sp. | reverse complement strand
TTCAATATGTTTAGCGGAGTTGCAGCAGACGCAGTAGACGCAGTAGGCGCAGTAGACGTAGTAGAGGTAGTCGTCGTATGAGCCGGATTAGTAGAATTTAAAAGTGAATCTTTCACCATAATTTACTCCTTTTTGTGAAATGCGGTTAAATAGAAAGTTCACAGTTCTAAATGAAATGGAAAATTCTATTATCGAAATTATATATTAAAGTTATATTCTAAGAAGCACTTGGATAATCCTTCCAATGGGACAAATTTGTACTGAAAAATACAAAACTTAATCAATAGTAATTAAAAGAAATAAAGACCGTCTTTTTCTACCCCTATATCTAAAACTTAATACATAGCAGTATTCAATTTTATCAATCTTAGGACAAGGGTGATGAGCATTAAGGATATTTGTCGAATTCTGAATTGTAGAATTCTGAATTAAAGTTAGGGAAATGATCATACTTATATTGGGCAATTGATTTCCTAGAGATGAAATCATGTGAATAAGCGAGATTATTAAAGAAAACCCCAATTTATTGAGGGAAGAAGGTTAAAAATGAAGGAAAATGTCTTATTGATTGCTGCCGGCGGGGGTGGGGATGCATTGATGGCATTTATTCTGGCAGATACAATGCCCGAAGCAAATGTGTTTTTCTCCACAGTTATTTGGGAACGTAAAACTTTTGATCCTTCGCCTGGGCCACGCTCACACCGGGATTTTGAAGGCTTAGAGCGGTTTGGTCAGAATAATTATATTATTAGTGAGTATTCTCAATTGAAAAATGGTGCCGTTACTTTTATCCCCAGACTATGTAAAGAATTTAAGCAAGAATTTTTCTTAATTGATTTATCGGGTGGGGCCGTTGGGATACATTTACAGATTGCCGAGCTGGTTGATTTGCTAAGAATTAATAAAATCTTAATTGTCGATGCCGGCGGTGATATTTTAGCAAAAGGAAATGAACCTGGTTTACTAAGTCCTTTTGCCGACAGCATGATTCTTGCGGCATGTAAAAAAATGAACGTACCGGTCACAGTGATGGTAAGCGGTTTAGGATTGGATGGAGAATTGGATGCCAAAGAATTAACTGAAATTATCAAGGAAGATAAATATTCGGGTGGTCTTCTGGAAGAGAAAAACTTGACATTTAAAAATATTGAAAAGTATTTACCTGTATTTCGCTGGTTTCCTTCGGAAGTGACCGGTTTAACTTGTTTAGCAGCAGCAGGTTTTAGAGGTTCTGCTGAAATAAGGGATAAGGGTATTAATGTGGAACTTAATGACCGGTGTCATGTATTATATAGTTTCAAATACGAAAATATCTTTAACAGAAATATTATTGCCCAGAAATTGGCAGACACTGACAGTATTGAGGAAGCAGAACAGCAGTTAATAGACATGACTGGAAAATCAGAAATTGAATCCGAAAAAAATCACAGAGAAAACCATCCGCTTGAGTTTGATTATTCATTTGAGATCATGGAGAAAGCACTGCTGGAATATAGTAAGATGTCCTATTCTAAAGGAACTTTGTATCTTTCTTTGCAACGTGTGGGAGTAATCTTAAAAACTCCGCATGAAATATTTGAACGCTTTCGGTCAGACCTTGAAAAGAATTACCCGGCAAATTACCACCCTCCGGTATGGATTTGTACTCCATAGACCAGCGTAAGATCCCGCGTAAGGAAAGCGATATGTCTTATGAAAAACAACATCAAGGCCACATCAAGGCCACATCAAGGCCACATCAAAAAAGGCTATCAATAAATGATAGCCTTTTTTCTTAAAAAGTAGTCACTCCATAGTGCTTTTGCCAGAGTTCAACTTTATTTTGGGGCTGATCCTGAAGGATAGCACTTCCAAGCTGCCCCATCTGACCGGACCAGAGGTCATAGCCGGCCTGGGAACAATCGGAACAGGCAGCAAAGGGAATGCGAATAAGGGAGTGTTTTGCACTGGTCAACGGAGAACGGGTTTCTATATAAACAGTTCCGCCGCAATGCTCACATTGACGAATGTAGTCGAAGCGATTTTCATAAAAACCCTCTGTATCGTAATACACAGGATGGGGAATACCAATCCATTTTCCTTTAGGCAGCCGCGATTCTTTGACAAAATCCCAAGCAGGCTTTACTTGCCCCTGTTTAGACTGCAGAATTTGCATGAAGGGTTTGAAGTTTGCAAGAGAAATCTGAGAACGAGTTGGTGGAGTTGATTCTAACACATTGCTGTAATCCTCTCCGGCCATAGCTAATAAAATTGCCAGATTGACATAAGGCAATGCTCCTTGAATAGAATAACCGCCTTCCAATACGGCCAGATCCGCTTGCACAAGTTCGGTAATCTTACCATAACCCTGAGCAGTTACATTCATCGATGCTAAGGGATCAGTAAAATGGTTATCCTGCCCGGCGGAATTAATAATTAAATCCGGAGCAAAAGCTTGCAGCCGGGGGAGAACCCAGTTTTCCAGGACATAATGATAACATTCATCGCCTGTTCCAGGCTGTAAAGGAATATTTAAAGTAGCATCCCAGGCATTAGGACCGCCTTTTTCGTCGACATGTCCTGATCCCGGATAGAGTGTGCGGCCATCTTGGTGCAAAGAAATAAAGAGGACATTAGGATCATGGTAAAAAATATCCTGAGTGCCATCCCCGTGATGCACGTCAGTATCTACAATGGCTACTTTCTTAATACCGTACTTGGCCCGCAAATAATTAACCAAAATTGCTTCATTATTTAAGGTGCAAAAACCGCGGTTTCCAAAAACCGTGGCACCGGAATGATGTCCCGGTGGCCGTACCAAGGCAAAACCGTTTTTAATTTGCCCCTGTGCCCAAGCTTCCCCTAAAACCAGAGCGCTTCCGGCAGCAATTAAATGCGCATCTAAATCGTGTTCCTGCGGACTAGGGAAAATTGCTTGTGCAAGCAGGGCATCCGACAGAGGAGCGATCTCCGGCGCGAACTGCCTGATCTGAGGTAGGTCCATGATGCCTTCTTCCTTTAATTGTTCTTCTGTGTATAAAAGTCTTTCCTCCCGTTCAGGATGAGATTCGCCCAGAGACCAATCAAAAGCCGGGAAGAATAAAATTCCTGTCTGTTTCATTCTTCAATCCTCCCTCTGACGCCAGGCGGCACAAAGATGGCCCCCCGGACAATTTGCCCAACTGTCTGATAGCCTTGAACAATCGGGAAGTAATCAAAGTCTTGCAGCTGAAGATTTTCCGGATTTATGCCTTTTTCAGCGGCCTGTTTATGAGCAAGTCCCATCAAAAAGTCAGCAACTTCTTGATGTGGCTTACGCGAACCCCGCCATTCACCTTGTTCGCCGGTTTCTTCAATCTGATAGAACTTGCGGGCGGTATCAAGCTGCATAGTCCAGGAAAAAGTAGGTTCTGCCATAGCCGTTCCAATAGCATTTGATACCTCGGGAAAATTCCCGATGCGGACATTGGTTTGTAAACGTTCTTCCAGATAAGAAGCAATTCCCTGAGCAGGGCCGCCGATCACTAAAATATTAAACTTCCGCGCAATTTGCGGATGAAGAACTTCCCAAATTTTATAGGCCGGTTCAGCTTGCCAGTCTTTACTTAGTTCTTCAATTTCCAAAGCAATTTTTTCCGAGACGGCTTTCAAAATAGCGTCAGCCAGTTGACGGAGATCGGAAGGTTCCCTCTGTTGCATAGGCAGTAAAGAGGCAAGAGCTTCGGCAGCTCGCTCCCGGTCACCGAAATCCACCAACCCCAAGTAGCACATGGCATCAGTGGGAGTAGGGGCGCTGCCGCCCAAACAATATGCCGATCCGGTGCGGACATTAGTGAGGTTAAAGCATTGTTTATCTGACTCATTTGCTAAGATCAGTGTGTCTCCACCTACGGAAACCGAACGGACGGTCAATGAATGGACAAGGGTGGAAAAATCCCCAATTCTGGCGCCTTTGGTACTCATCAGAGGCACTCCGGAGAGTACTATGCCTAATTCAGTAGTAGTGCCGCCGATATCAACCACAACAAAAGATTCTGTCTCTTCACTTTGAGCCAAAGCCCCAAGCACACTGGCTGCCGGACCGGAAAAAATGGAATCTACCGGTCGAATAGTCGCCAGCGGTAGTGCACCGCCATCAGCTTTCAGCACTGAAATAGGTGCCTGAAAGCCTCTGGTTTGCAGAGCTTCCTGCAAATCGGCAGCAAATAGCTGATAAAGATCATGACAGGCTAAATTAAGGTAAGTAGTCAGACTGCGGCGATAAAAGTTTGCTTGACCCCAAAGGTGGCCCAGGGCGATACGCACACCGGGATTATGTTTCGCAAGATAGGACGCCAACTGTTCTTCGTGGCTTTTATTACGATGCGAAAACTTACCAACGATGGCCAGGTGTTGACAGGAATCCTGCTGCAGTTCACGGGATAATTCCGGCCATTCGGCTTGATCCACAGCCTTGATTTCTCTTCCCCGGTAGTCAATATTACCGGTTAGGGTATAATAGGGAATCGGCCAGGCAAGGGATTCGAGCCGCATGCCACTCCCCGGAATCAAACAAAGTTTTGTGTTTGGTAAACGACCTTGAAGGATTGCATTAGTGACCAGGGTTGTGCTTACGGTTATTTTTTCAACAGATTTCGGTTCAAGGATCTTCAAATTGTCAATGGTGCTTATTATGGTTTGTAGAAGATCGTCAGAAAGTGTTGGAACTTTTGCCTTATCAAGAATGCGGTTCCCTTGCATAAGAACGGCATCGGTAAAGGTGCCGCCAACATCAATGCCAACCCGATTAGGCATTTTTTCACCCTCCTTCATATTGCTTTATCTTTATGCGGTGTTATTACGTCAAATAAGTATTAATTTAGTTAAAATGATTCTGCTTTAGAAATTGCTGCAGAACCCCCTGTTTTTACATTATTGGAGGTCTTCATTTCATTACATTTCATTACATTATATTATTAGGATAGTATAGGATAGCATGTTGTGGTTATTGTAGTTAACAACTATCATTATGTAGTGCAATATCACT
>CAYWSF010000081.1:0-2108 GCA_964460725.1 uncultured Desulfosporosinus sp. | reverse complement strand
GCATTTTTTCACCCTCCTTCATATTGCTCCCCTTTATACGGTGTTATTACGTTAAATAAGTATTAATTCAGTTAAAATAAATTCAGTCAAAACAAATGATTCTGCTTCAGAAACCGCTGCAGAACCCCCTATTTTTGCATTATTGGAAGTCTACATTATAGTATAGTATGCTGTAGTTAACCGCTATCATATGTAGTGCAATATCGTAGAATTATACTTTTTGCGGCAGATCATATTAATGAACAAGAAAAAACAAGAAAGACAGTTCGGTAGATAAATACATTATAATGAGATCTGTTAAGTATACGTTTGTCAATATCTTAGCAAACAGATGTTATAAAGTAAAGTTAAGGTTTTGAATAGACTGCAGCTCAAATTTAAGCTTTCCAAATTAAAGCATATGTGATATCATGTCAGATAATTGAATATTGAGGGGATGAGTTAATCATTTCGTAAGAGATTTGATTTGAAAAGGGAAGTCAGAGAAGCTGACGCGGAGCCCGCCACTGTATGAGGGAGTTAACTTACACTGTGTCACCGGAATTAATCGGGAAGACGTAAGCTAACGAAGAACTTGAGCCAGGAGACCTGCTCAACCCCAACACTGAGGTAACCTACGGGATGTTAGGGAGGAGGTAGCCTGTTCATGATATTTTTATTTGATACAGGATGATGATTAAACGCCTTTCTGCTTAAGGGGGGCTTTTTTATTTCTCAGACATAGATTTTTGAAGTTATATTTAGTGAATAACGGGTCGCAGTGCCGGATAGCGCCGGATATTGAAATAATTGGCCGCGCTTAAAGGCAATGTGGTTGTTTAGACAAAGTAAATCAATGTTTTTAAGCTGAGCACGGCGAAAGGAAGGGACATAATTATGAAGAAGTTTAGCGATTGGCGAGAGAAAATAATAAATACTGCGTTGTGTTTGAGCATGCTGGCAGTTCTGATTTTTGCCGGCGGTTGCGGGGCAGACCAGAAATCTACAGAGGAAAACTTTGCTATTGTTACCGATCAGATCGGGAGAGAAGTGGTTATATCATCAGCTCCGCAAAGGATAGTTTCTCTTTCTCCCAGTAATACGGAAACCGCCTTTGCGCTGGGCTTAGGAAGCAGGATGGTGGGGGTTACCGATTACTGCAACTATCCGGAGGAAGCTTTGAAAATAAATAAAGTAGGTGGGTTTTCCAATCCCAATGTGGAAGCGGTCTTGGCTCTAGAACCGGATTTAGTCTTCGCCGGCAACAAGCACGAAGAACAGGTCAAGAAACTGGAAGAGTTGAACATTCCGGTTTTAGTTCTGAGCCAAGAGTCCATCGAAGATGTCTTGGAAAGTATGGTTATGATGGGGAAAGCGACCGGAAAAAGCAAGGAAGCTGATGCGGTCATAGCCGACATGCGGGAGAGATTGAAAACGATCGAAGCCAAGGTGAGTTCCATCCCGGCGCAGGAGAGGGTCAGAGTGTATTTTGAAGTTTCTTCGGATCCTTTGATGAGTGCCGGCGCAGCTTCTCTGATCGATGAAGTTATTTCGTTGGCCGGAGGGAAAAATATTTTTGCCGATGTGGCAGGAACGTATCCTAAGATTAGTGAGGAAGTCTTGTTGGAAAAAAATCCTCAATTCATAATTTTCCCGGGCGGTCACGGGTCTGAAGGATTTGACCGGGAAACAATTGCGGCCCGGCCCTTATGGGAAAATATCACTGCTGTGCAAGATAATCATATATTTGAAGTCTCTGCTGATATGATAACCCGTCCAGGCCCGCGTTCTATTGAGGCTGTAGAAAAATTAGCAGCAATTTTTTACCCGGAAAAGTTCCCAAAGGCTGATGGAAACGATAGATTCTATGGGCCGACAGCATGGCTAATGGAAACGATGATGGAAACGATGATGGAAATGGCTGATGATAATGGGTAATGATAATGGGTAATGATAATGGGTAATGATAATAATGTAACAGAAGAACCGTCCCCTTGTTACATGTGATAGGAGCTGTGGAGGGATATGCCGCTCAAAGAGCAGGAGCATAAAAAAAGGATTAAGAGAAGCACATTGCTGATATTGTTGTTTTTGTTGTTATTGGTGACAACAGCAGCGGCAGTTGTATT
>CAYWSF010000080.1:4727-7137 GCA_964460725.1 uncultured Desulfosporosinus sp. | reverse complement strand
GATGTTCGGCAATAATCGATTGGAGCTCGGGGGAAACATTATTCAGAACCGTAACCGGACGATAACGCTCCCACTGCTGATTTTGAATACTAGCCAAGATGTCTTCGGTAATCTTATCATCGGTTTGGGTCGGTATCGGCCAATATGGTTTGAAGTAAAACGCTAAGCGTCGAACCACATCTTGCCAATCACCGTCATCTACTTGTTGTAATTCCAGCCAGTCTAAGTTAAGAACAAACTCCGGGACACTGGTTGCTAAAAGCTTACCATTGCAATCAACAATATCGCCTCGTGTGGCCGGCACGTTCACCAGCTTCCGGGCGTTTGCCTGAGCCTTGGCCGCATAGTATTCCCCCTGGGCAATCTGTAAATGCCAAAGATTATAGCCCAAAATGAAAAAAATAACAATTACCGCCGCGCCCAAGCCCAGAATCCGATTAATATAAGGCTTTCGCTCTCTATCATCCAATCAAAAAACTCCTCTCCTTTAACAGAGATCAGAAATCAGAAGCCGGAGGCCAGAAGTTTGAGGTCAGCCGCGCTACGAACGCCTAGCGTTCGTAGCGCGGTCGATAACGCAGCCATCCGCTCAGGAACGAGCGATGAATTACAGGATAAGTAATCGGAACTAAGACGGCATTATAAGCGGATACCCCAATCACCAAACGCACGATATCTCCCAAAGAACTTTGCAGGCCTGCTCCCAGACTTAAAAAAGCAATTAGAATTTGCCCCGCTGCGGTAACCAAAAAAACCATAACCGTAGATAAAATATAATTATCTTTAAACCAGTGCTTAGTAAACCAACAACTCAAAAAAGCGACCACTGCAAGAGTAAATGTATACATACCAATGTAGCGCCCCATATATAAGTCCTGTAATAAGCCGGCTCCAAAGCCCCAAATTACACCGGAGCGCAGACTATGGTGCATGGCAATATAGATCGTAAGTAACATTAGTAAGTCCGGCTTAATGCCCCACCAGGACAAATAGTGAAAGAGCGTTCCCGGTAAAATCAGGCTCAAGATAAACATAATGGCAATCAAAAGATAACGCATTATTATACCCCTGCCTTTTTAACTATATACGCCTCTTCCAGGGTATCAAAGTTAACCAATGGTTCAATAAAAGCAGTTTTTAGCAAGCCTGTGGGATCAAGCTGGATTTCCACCACTTCGCCAATGGGGATATCTTGCGGGTAAACCCCGCCAATTCCCGCTGTCAGCACCAGGTCGCCAATATTAACATCATCTTCCTTCTTAAAGAGCATTTGCATGTCCCCCCCCGCGCTCAAACGAGAACCGCGCCTATAGGTACCTTGGACAATACCAAAAGTGCCATGGCCTGAACTGTTACGCACCAGAGCACTGACTTGTCCTTCCCCATCCAGGATTAACAAAACCTCGGCGGTGGTCGGCGAGACGGAAATAACCTTTCCGATTAGCCCTAAGGCTCCAATTACCGGGTCGTTAACCGAAACTCCGTCGTTGCTGCCACGATTCAAGGTTAAGGTTAGAAACCAAGTGGACGGGTTGCGGTTAATAACACTGGCACCTATCTTTTCGTACTTTTCAAGCGTGGGATTTCTAAACTGCCCCCCATCAAGTTCCGTGAAACGCATACCAGCCAATACTTGTTGTTTTAATTTTATATTATCGCCCGTCAGCTGGTCAACTTGCTTGAGGAGAGCTTCATTTTGAAGTTGTATCTCGCGGAAATTCCAAATTCCCTTCAGATTATTCCGAATGCCGTTCCCTAACTGAAAAACCGGCTTTTCGATCGGACTTAAAGCACTTTTTAAAAATCCCCCCACGGGGTTGGAGAGTCTGCTGTCCAGTCCTGTTAACCGGATACTAATGAGTACGCTTAACAAAAGAAAGAAAACGAGAACCGCAATTCCCGTTACATTTCTTTTCCCCATCTTAATTCCTCCCCGCTGCTTAATTGTTTTGCGAGGTTGCTATTCTACGAAGAATATCTGCGTGTTCCAAAACATGCCCCGTCCCGATCACGACACTTGTCAGTGGGTCCTCCGCCAAGTGGACCACAATTCCCGTTTCATCCGCGATCAATCTGTCGAGATTACGAATTAATGAGCCGCCGCCGGCCATCATAATCCCGCGGTCCATGATGTCTGCCGACAATTCCGGCGGAGTTTTTTCCAAGCATGATTTCACAGCATCGACAATGGCCATAACCGGCTCTTGCAAAGCATCTTGAATTTCCTCTGAGGTAACTTCTATGGTTTTTGGAAGTCCCGTTAATAAGTCCCGTCCGCGGACGATATAAGTTCCCGGTTCAGCCTTATAAGCATAGCCAATTTCCAATTTAAGTGCTTCTGCCGTGCGATAACCGATCATTAAATTATACCGTCTCTTGATATGAGCTATGATCGAATCATCCATTTCAT
>CAYWSF010000080.1:1416-4682 GCA_964460725.1 uncultured Desulfosporosinus sp. | reverse complement strand
ACTCGAATAGAACGACTGGTCACAATTCCTCCTAATGAAATCACGGCCACTTCCGTTGTTCCTCCCCCGACATCCACAATCATATTTCCAGTCGGCTCACTGACTGGAAGGCCCGCACCAATGGCGGCTGCCATTGGCTCTTCCAAGATAACCGGCTCTTTCGCTCCGGCAGCCAAGGCTGCTTCTTTTACTGCCCTTTCCTCGACCGGGGTAACACCGGAAGGCACACAAATAACTACCCGCGGACGGATAAAAGGGTGTTCTGTCCCGAGTGCCCGACTGATAAAATATTTCAGCATTTTTTGTGTAACATTAAAATCAGAAATAACTCCATCTTTCATCGGCCGAATAGCGATGATATTACTGGGAGTCCGGCCGATCATTTCTTTTGCTTTATCACCAACGGCCAGAGGAGTCTTATTCGTTATATCCATTGCCACCACAGAGGGTTCCCGCATTACAATCCCCTTTCCTTTAACGTGAACCAATGTATTGGCTGTTCCTAAATCTATACCTAAGTCCTTGCTGAAAAAACTAAACATGATATTCAAAGACTCCTTCCGACATTATTCAGCTTTATACCTAAAGCGCTAAGATATTTTGAAAGATATTCCATAGGTAAGCCAATAACATTTGTCAATGATCCCTCAAAGGACTTGACAAACTTCCGAGCTTCCCCCTGAATCCCATAGGCACCGGCCTTGTCCATTGCTTCTCCGCCGGCTGCATATGCCTTAATGTCATTAATCTCCAGATCATGAAAACTCACAATTGTTTTTATCGCGTCTGAAACGAGTTTTCCTGTCCCGGAAAGTATTGCCACACCGGTTAAAACGACATGGGCACGACCGCTTAAGCTTTGCAGGATTTCCTCAGCTTCCGCCTGAGTTTCCGGCTTCCCTAAAATACGGCCGTCAAGAACCACCATCGTATCTGCTCCCACTACAACATCTTCAATGTCTCCCCCCTGAGCTAACCAGCGGGTTAAACCGGCTTGGGCTTTCCGCACGGCTAACTCTCTAACCCCAACCTCCGGCTGCACCCCTTGAGGCAATTCTTCTGAGACGCACACCTTAATCGTTTCAAAACGGTAACCCGCATTGCGCAGCAACATAGCCCTGCGTGGAGATGAAGAGGCAAGTACAAGCATTTTACACCTTCCTAGACAAATAATATCCCCCAAGTGCTCCCAAAAGCGTTGCGATGGTTATACTCAAGCGAAAACCAAAGGAAAACGAGATAAAAAAGAAATCTATATAAGTATGGGAGGGGATATCAATAACGGCCGGCTTTAAAAATGGCGCAAAAAGAGGGAATTTTTCTAAGCCAAAGCCAAGTAAAGTTCCAAGAGCAGCACCAATTAAAATGAGCAAAATAGTTCTCCCTGCTCCTGAGGAATTTCTCCCCATGGCCATTCTTTTTCCCCTTCCATCCCTAGGAATTCTGTATTTATCCTATAATTTCTATCATAACTACATACAAGTGTAGCATTTTCACCATTTCTACGCAAGAAAAAACTATGCCATTTCTTTCTACAAATAACTAATTTTCAGCACTTGCTTTCTTGGCCGAAGTTGGACCCCCGGTATATTGTCCAATTGATCGCATCAAGTAAAGCCTGGGCACTGGCCTTCAAAATGTTTTTTGATACCCCGATCGTACCCCAAACTTCTTGCTCCAAGCGAGTATCAATAATAACGCGTACGATAGAGGCGGTTCCATGCTCACCGTCGAGTACCCGCACCTTATAATTTACCAGCTCACTTCTATTTAATATGGGGAAGAAACTCTTAAGAGCTTGTCGTAATGCAGAGTCCAAGGCATTCACCGGTCCATTTCCCTCAGAGGCAATTTGAACTGTTTCCTCACCGACTTTGATTTTGACAACAGCTACCGAATCAAGTTCTCCTCGCAAAGGATCACTCCAGACATGATAATCTAAAACTTCAAAGGGAGTATTTAAGTCCCCAAGTATTCTTAAAAGCAAAATATCCAGGCTGCCTTCAGCTGCTTCGAATTGATACCCTCTATGCTCTAATTCCTTAATCTCGATCATCGCTTTGTGAACACGCGGATCATACTTGCAAATCGACGGTGCAAAGCGCCGCATGCGTTCCAGAATATTAGACTTACCGGCCTGATCTGAGATTAATATTCGGCGTTCATTTCCCACTCCGGCCGGATCAATGTGTTCGAAGGTCCGTTGGTTTTTGAGAATCGCGTCCACATGCATGCCCGCTTTATGCGCAAAGGCACTACGCCCCACATAAGGTTGTTTTTCATCAAAAGGAGCGTTCGACAGCTCGGCAACAAAACGGGAAAAGGAGGTTATTTTTAACAAGGCTGCATCAGAAACTATCGTATACTTCCCTTTGATCTGCAACAATGGAATGAGCGTACTTAAATTAGCATTACCACATCGTTCGCCAAATCCGTTCCAAGCCCCCTGGATTTGGGTCACCCCAGCTTCAACTGCAGCAAGGGTATTGGCAACAGCAAGGCCACAATCATTATGAACATGAATTCCCAATTCCCGGGGTACATATTTCTCCTTCACTGCCATCACCCCTTGGGCAATTTCTTCTGGCATACTTCCCCCATTGGTATCACATAAAATAACAATTTTCGCCCCAGCATCAAGGGCTGTGCCTATGCACTTCAGCGCATATCCCGGATTTTCCTTAAATCCATCAAAAAAATGTTCAGCATCAAAAAATATCTCACATCCCTGACTAACCAAAAAAGAAATAGACTCGCGGATAATACGCAGGTTTTCTTTTAATGTCGTCCGCAAAACATCTCTCACATGTAAATCCCAAGTCTTCCCGAATATTGTAATTGTTTTCGCACCCGAAGCCAGGAGTTTACACAGAATCTCGCTATTTTCCGGAGATTCATGGGCCTTACATGTGCTGCCAAAAGCAACAATCCGCACATGCTGAAGGTGTAAGCCGCGAATTTGTTCAAAAAATTCCATATCCCGTGGGTTTGCACCAGGCCAACCCGCTTCTACATAAAAACTTCCCATCTCTTCAATATGCTTTAAATAATTCAACTTATCATGCGTCGAAAAATGAATCCCTTCTCCCTGAGCTCCATCTCGCAACGTGGTATCGTAAACAGTAATTTTCTCTTTCCCCTGAAATTGATTCATTCTTCATTTCCCTTCTTTCACGCTAACGCACTCTAAGGTAATCAAATTAATAAAAAACGTGACAGTTCCCAAGAACTGCCACGGGTTTTTCCATACGATATCGTTAGTCGAT
>CAYWSF010000080.1:0-1316 GCA_964460725.1 uncultured Desulfosporosinus sp. | reverse complement strand
GGACCCTCCCGACGGAAATCTTTGACATTCTTCTTATGTACCATTGTATCACCAAGCGAACAGCGATGAAGTACTTGCCAACGCACTAAGGCACTTTTTTATCCTTGCATACTGACATTAAAAGTCAAAACCTCAAGGTTTACTACCAAATCTACATTCCGAAGCTCGATCTCCGGCGGAACATTCAAGACACCCGGCGCAAAATTCAAGATGGCTTGCACTCCGGCTTTGACTAATCGATCGGCTACTTCTTGAGCGGCCGCTACCGGTACGGCCACTATACCAATTTGAGTGCGGTTTTGTTTAACGACCTCTTCCAGTTGCTCTACCGGCAGTACTTCGACGTCGTTTATCTTAGTTCCCACTTTTTGCGGATCCGAGTCAAAAATGCTGGTAATAATGAACCCCCGTTCCCTGAACCCTCTATAGGAACTTAAAGCCAAACCTAAATTTCCGGCCCCGACCAAACAAACGCTCCAATCAACACTCAAACCGAGAATCCTCAGGATATGTTGGCGAAGATCTGAAACATTATAGCCGACCCCCCTTGTGCCAAACTCTCCAAAGTAGGCTAAATCTTTTCGTACTTGTGCCGGGCTAACGCCAACGCCCTCGGCAATATCTCTCGAAGATATGGTTATTATCCCTTTTCGATCAACTTCAGTCAAGAAGCGTGAGTAGACTGAAAGTCTAATAATTGTCGCTTCAGGTATTTTCAGAGTTTTCAAACTGGTCCCTCCTTAGCGAGTACTCCATTTTTCAGATAGTTAATTATATCACTTACAAACAAAAACGCAATTTTTCTTTGAGTTTTTTATTAAACCAATCATAACTTGTCTAAAGTTGTCTCTTTAATCTAATTATTACCCGAAAGTATCTTTATTACTCTCTGAGACTCCACAAATAATGTAAAAATTATCCCCTTTTGGCTTTTGAAAGTAGTTTGTTCTCGAATCTCACAATAGTACTGATGGAGTCCTGCCAATTCTTTTGGCGGATAATTTCCAGCCAAGGCATTCCAAACTTGCTCTTCTTCAGCCAAGGCTTCGACCGTCAATCCCTCCTGAAGGATAGTATTGACGTTTGTTAATAGTTCCATGGTCAGTAACGAGCCATTGCCGGCGACCCGAAATGACCGCTCCGGAAGCACGATTTGTTTTGGAACAGTGGAAATCCCCTGATCCGCAAGAGACAGGCGTACTTCCTTAAGCTCCTCTGCAGAATGGCCCCACCCAAACACCACTATCCAGGGATTGTTACTGATTATTTCTGCCTTCAGATCCAGCATGCCAAGCTGCTCTTTTCTTAATTGAGCG
>CAYWSF010000079.1:5225-7150 GCA_964460725.1 uncultured Desulfosporosinus sp. | reverse complement strand
TGCGTTGCTTAGGAAAAGTTATTGCGAGAATTAACTGAACAGCGTTATGCGTTGCTTAGGGAAAAGTTATTGCGAGAATTTACCGAACAGTGATGTTATTGAAAGTATAGGTAAATATATAATGAGTAAAGTAATTATTGTTGAAGGGAAAACCGATAAAACACAGTTGGAGCAGGTTTTGGACGAACCGGTAGAGATAGTTTGCACCTATGGTACATTGGGGCTGGGTCGTTTGGAAGAGTTGATTACGGAGTATAATGAGGATGAGGTCTATGTGCTTTTAGATGCGGATCATGCCGGTGACAAGGCACGGCGTTTGTTTAAATGCGAGTTTGATAATGTGAGACATGTATATACTCATCGGATGTACCGTGAAGTGGCCACAACCCCGCTTCATGTTTTGGCAAATATCCTTGAACGTGCTCACTTTGCCGTGAAGTTGTTTAACGGGGCAGAAGAAAGTAAGAACCGCAGAGTGATCAAAAAGAACGGGTACTTATCATAAGGTTAACTGTTGGGGTACAAGCAATAAGGATAATATCCAAAGTTATTTTCTTACCAAACCCCCATGCCCTTTGGGCACAAACAATAATGCAAATGGCTGTTTTCATATCAAATAACAATATAAGGAAGCAAAAAGAACATCCTTTGCTTCCCTTGCTTCCTCTAGAGTTTAGGCAGCAGAATCTTTACATAAAGCGTTGATAGACTGAATGAAAAATTAAATCGAAGAGAGGTTGAACGTCATGATATCTGATCAGATGCAAGAGCAGGTGAAAAACAGTTCTGTTATTCGAGCCATGTTTGAGGAAGGTAAAAGACTGGCAGAAATCCACGGGGCGGAAAATGTTTTTGATTTTAGCCTGGGGAATCCCAGTGTTGAACCACCGGAAGAAGTAAACCAGGCCATCTTGGAGGTTTTACAGACCGAAAATCCATTGAGCATTCATGGATATATGAATAATTCCGGTTATGAAGATGTAAGAGCGGCCATTGCCAAGTCTCTCAATAATAAATTCGGCACGGCTTTTACCCAAAATAATATTCTTATGACTGTTGGTGCAGCCGGCGGGATGAATGTAATTTTTAAAACCTTATTGAACCCCAAGGATGAAGTAATTACTTTTGCACCCTTTTTCGTTGAATACAGAAACTATGTAAGAAATTATGACGGTGAATTAGTGGTCGTATCCCCAAATACAGTTGATTTTCAGCCTAATCTTGAAGAATTCAGAGCCAAAATTACTCCTAAAACTAAAGCTGTGATTATCAATTCTCCTAATAATCCAACCGGTGTTGTTTATTCGGAAGCAACTATTATCAAGCTCTCTGATATACTGCGGGAGAAGCAAAAGGAATACGGAACAGATATTTATCTGGTTTCTGATGAACCGTATCGTGACCTTGTTTATGATAATGTGGAAGTGCCTTATCTAACCAAGTATTATGACAACACAATAATCGGGTACTCTTTCAGCAAATCCCTTTCTTTGCCTGGCGAAAGGATTGGCTATTTGGTAATTCCGGAACAGGCTGCCGATTATCAAACTATTATCGCTGCGGCAAATATTGCCAATCGTATTCTGGGTTTTGTGAATGCTCCGTCTTTATTCCAGCGCGTTATTGCTAAGTGCTTAGATGTGAAGGTGGATATTGAAACTTATAACAGAAACCGGGAACTTCTTTATCATGGGCTCTTATCCTATGGCTACCATTGTATTAAACCCGAAGGCGCCTTTTACTTGTTTGTTAAAGCGCCGATTGAGAGTGAAATTGAATTCTGCAATCTAGCTAAGCAAAAGAATATCCTCCTTGTTCCCGGTGCTTCTTTTGGCTGTCCCGGTTACGTGCGAATTGCCTACTGTGTCGCTTATCGCACAATTGAGAAAGCATTACCGGGCTTTAAGGCTTTAATTGAAGAACTT
>CAYWSF010000079.1:2986-5125 GCA_964460725.1 uncultured Desulfosporosinus sp. | reverse complement strand
GTGTTACTCTGCCTGACGGTTGGAAATCGTTATCCAGGAGCTGTACAGCTATCGGATAAACAGGGAAAATACAGCAAAATTTGTGATAAAAATCCGGGAGGAAGATGGATATGGTTAAGGATATGGATATTAATGAGGAAATGGATATTAATAACAAGATCCAAATTATAGAGACTAAGGCACAGCCGGTTCTTTCGATAAAAACTGTTACCCCCGTAGAAAATTTGCCTCAGGTGCTTGGGAAAGCTTATGAGTCAATATTTAACTACATCAAAGAGAATGAAGAAAATCCTACCGATGCTCCTTTTACAGCCTATTACAATATGGATATGGAAAACCTTGAGGTTGAGGTGGGGTTTCCTGTAGCCAACGAACTGGCAGGCAAAGATGAGATTGTCGCCGGTCAAATCCCTGCCGGAAGGAAAGTTGTCAGTTTATACTACGGTGCATATAAGGATATTGGACAGGCTTATGAAGCAATGATGAAATGGATAAGTGAGAATGGATTTCAGCCTACAGGCGTGGTATATGAGTTCTATTATAATTCGCCCATGGAAGTGCCCGAGGAAGAGCTAATGACTAGGATTATGTTTTTGCTTAAATGAGTCAAATAGCTGCGTTTATCCCGGCAAGGAACCCGGAGGACCAAGCCCATTGCAGGTTAAAGCCGCCGCAGAGCCCGTCAATATCGACGATTTCTCCGGCGAAATACAAACCCGGCACCAGTTTGGACTCCATGGTGTGAGGGTTAATTTCGTTGGTTGCGATTCCGCCGGCAGTTACCTGGGCACTTGGCCAGCTTTTCGTCCCCCGAATTATAAAACGCCAATCCTGCAAAATGTTCAGGATTTTTTCCTGCTCCTGGGCAGAAACCTTGCCGGCCAGACACTTTAAGTCCTTGAAACCGGCTCCTTTGAGAAGGACGGAGATCAGTCTTTTATTGACTAAACCCACTAAACTAAATTCCAGCGTTTTCTCAGGGTTGTTTAGAAATCTCTGGGCGAGATGTTCTTTTAACTCTTTTCTGGTCAGCTTGTCTAAAATGTTCAGTTTTAAAATTACTTTTTTATTTTGCTGCAGAAGTTCGCCGGCTATTCTGCTGATTTGCAGAATAGGCGGACCGGAGACGCCGTAATTGGCAAACAAGATATCGCCGCTGTCTTGAGCGATAGTTTTCTGGTTATGTAATATTTCAGCAGTGCCAACCAATTTAACCCCTTCGATTTGTTTGAAAAAGGTGCCCTCCAGCTTCAGCTGCACGAGCGCAGGGAAGATCGGGGTAAGCGAATGGCCGAGGCCGGCAGCAATTTGATAGGCGTTACCGTCCGAACCGGAGGAAGGCATGGCTTTCCCACCGGCTGCTAAAATAACTCTGTCGCCGCTGAGTGCACCGCCGTTTTCCAACTGAACCGTAAAGGTATGATTAGAAGTATGATTAGAAGCAACACCTTTTACATAGGCGTCACAAATAGTCCGGACACCGCTTGCCTGTACTTCATATCTGAGCACATCCAGAACGCTGGAGGCCTGATCCGCCATGGGAAAGACTTTCCCATGGTCTTCCACCTTAGCCGCAATCCCCAGTTTATCGAAAAAGTTCAAAGTTTCCTGAACGCTGAAACCGGTTAAAGCACCGGCGGCAAAACGGGGATTATGCCCCTGGTAACAACTAAGATCCGCATTAACGTTCGTGAAATTACAGCGTCCATTGCCGGTAGCCAGGATCTTTTTACCGACGCGTGGGTTTCTCTCTAAGAGGGTGACCGAAGCCCCCTGCCTGGCGGCAGTAATTGCGGCCATCATCCCGGAGGCCCCGCCGCCGATCACGAGGACATGTTTTTCAGCCGACATAGTTATGCAACAACTCCATATTAAAATTAATTAATCTAATTTTTTAGCTTAATTTTAGATAAGAGAAATGATAATAGTATTATTTTAACATAAAAATGAAAATCGATACTTAAGCCACTATTTCCGGCTGAATTGGACGTCTAATCAAAGCGGTTAGGCGTTTTTTGCTGGATTGGCTGCAAATGGAAGGGTACCAAAGCAAGATCTTTGTTATCACATCTTCTTCCCGGGAAAGTGATTACTTATATGCCAAAGAGAAAAACGTCGACGCCTATTTGCTTAAGGATG
>CAYWSF010000079.1:0-2886 GCA_964460725.1 uncultured Desulfosporosinus sp. | reverse complement strand
AGTGATTACTTATATGCCAAAGAGAAAAACGTCGACGCCTATTTGCTTAAGGATGGTTTTATTGACAATATCCTGTATGGGCTGGTTTACTCAGCCAGGGATACAGCAACAACAAAATAAGTGAAAAGCTGTTGCCATATTTGCCTCATACGACAGATGAACCGCTGCGTCTCCCATGTGTCTTTCCTGTGTGAAACGGCTTTAGAAAAATTTATTAATGGATACTATTATGATGGCAATAATGAAGGCAATTACGAAGACATAAACAGATGATTTTATCCAGGTCTTACCTAAAATCTTTTGTTTGTATTGATACAGTGACATAATGAGGCCGCTTACAATAATTAATGTAAGCAGATCCCAAGGTGCTTCATTTAGAATAAACGACCGATACATGACATCCAGAAGCAAAGCCAATGTAAGGAAAGTATAGCCAATTTTATAACTTATATATTCGACAAATGTGGTCCTTTCATCTTTCTCAACTATTTTTCCGGACATTGTCAAAACCCTCCTCGAAATAGAATAAGTCTTCAAATTGTTTATTAAGAACTTTTGAAAGAATTAATGCTAATTTTGCTGATGGACTGTATTGACCTGTCTCTATAGAACTAATCGTTTGTCGTGTGACGCCTGCAAGAATTGCCAGTTGTTCCTGTGAAAGATTCTTTTCTGCTCGGGCAACTTTTAAGCGGTTTTTTAGCTGAATATTATCATTCAAAAATATTACCTCCTGAATATATAGTAACATACTTAAAAAGTAACGTAAAGCCTACTTGGCAAAAAGCAAAGCACACCCGTCAATACAAGTTGTAGTTATAAATTAACTAAATGGAAAGTCTTAACTGAAAGGCGAGCGGGATGCGTCTTGTACGATAATTCCCATGGATCCACCATCCATGGGCAGTTTAGAAAAAACTGGTTTTAATCTTTTAGGGAGGATGATATTATGTAATTACATCGTTGCTACAAGGGAGCGGAACCCGGCTTCGTCAGAAAATAGGAGAATTGAATTCGGGAGAAACATCAGAGGTAAAAAACATTATCAAAGAAATGTTAGTTGATTGAGGTAACATGATCAAAAAAAGAAATTTGTCAAAATGCTTAACCCAAAACAAGATAGTTCTATATTGATTTTAAAGGCAGTAATAGTATAATGAAATTAATACTAAAAGATTGGAGTTGAAAAGATGCGTAATCTTTCTTGCTAACAATAAAAAGCATGATGAAATAGGTGCGGTGTCTGGTACCGCGGTGTTTTATACCGCTTATTTTATTGTGCCTATGCAAGAAAGTTACTTTCTCTTTTCACTCAAATAATACATCTTTGCCACGACCCATTTGGATACCCTAATTGGACACCCTATTTTGGGTCTGGTTTCGTTGTGTATTTATGAGCTGCAAGATTTAGCTTTCTTGCAGCTCATATTTTTATAGGAGGAGAAAACTATGTCTCTAATAAATGTTGTAAATCTGACCTTTGCCTATGCCGGCAGTTACGATAATATCTTTGAGAATGTAAGTTTTCAGATTGACCCCAATTGGAAATTGGGGCTCATTGGCAGAAACGGCCGAGGAAAGACAACCTTTCTCCGTTTGTTGCTCGGCAAATATGAATATAGCGGCAGCATCTCCGCCAGTGTTGACTTAGAGTATTTTCCCTACGAGGTGAATGACAAGGAAAATAAAACGATCGATGTAATTGCCTGCATTTGTCCGGGTTGTCTTGATTGGGAGCTAATGCGCGAGCTAAATCTCCTTGAAGTTTCCGAGGACGTTTTGCGGCGTCCGTTTCACACTCTCAGTATGGGCGAACAAACCAAAGTGCTGCTTGCGGCCTTATTCTTAAGAGAAAACTCCTTCTTGTTGATCGATGAGCCAACAAACCACCTTGATATGAACGCTAGACATCTGGTCAGTAATTATTTGAAGTCGAAGCGGGGTTTCATTTTGGTATCTCATGACAGGGCCTTCCTCGACAACTGTATCGACCACATTCTTTCGATTAATATAATGGATATTGAGATTCAAAAGGGGAAATTTTCTTCCTGGTGGCGGAATAAAGAAAGGCAAGACAGCTTTGAACTAGCGGAGAACAGAAAGCTCCAAAAAGATATTAAACGTCTGAAAAATGCGGCGCGACAGGTTTCCGATTGGTCGGATAAAGCAGAAAGAACTAAATATGTTGGCAGACAATCGTCCGAGGGGAAGCCGGATAGGGGTTATATTGGTCATAAAGCGGCTAAAATGATGGCTCGTTCCAAAGCGATCGGGGATAGAAAGCAAAAGGCGATCGAAGAAAAGTCAAAGCTACTCAAAAATATCGAAACAGCGGATAATTTGAAAATCTCCCCCCTTCACTATCACGCCGGCAGGCTTGCCGACTTTGAAAACGTGTCTATATTTTATGGCGAAAAGTTAGTTTGCACAGGAGTAAGTTTTAGTATTGAACGCGGTGACCGGATTGCGCTATGCGGCCGCAACGGTTCCGGAAAATCAAGCATCTTAAAACTTATTTGTGGGGAACAGATAAGTTTTACCGGGTCCTTCAGAAAAGGCAGCCGGCTTAAAATATCCTATGTTTCACAGGATACGGCTTTTCTTCAGGGAAATTTGACCGACTTTGCGGCTGACGCCGGTATAGATGAAAGTCTTTTCAAGACGATTCTTCGTAAACTCGATTTTTCGAGGGTGCAATTTGAAAAGGATATCGCGAATTTCAGCGGCGGTCAAAAGAAAAAAGTGCTGATCGCGAGAAGTTTATGTGAACAAGCACATTTATATATTTGGGATGAGCCGCTCAATTACATTGATGTGCTTTCCCGTATACAGATTGAAGAATTGTTGGTTCGCTGGCAACCCACTATTTTGTTTGTCGAGCATGAT
>CAYWSF010000078.1:0-7154 GCA_964460725.1 uncultured Desulfosporosinus sp. | reverse complement strand
GATTTCCGACCGGGAATTCTTAAAATGGCAGTATGAAGATAACCCCGCCGGTTCAGCAATAATTCAATTAGCCCGAGACAAGGAAACGGATCAGCTTGCCGGTCAATATGTGGTAATTCCGATGCGTTTTAAAGTGCATGATGAAACAATAGTCGGAACCCTCTCCTTAAACACCCTCACTCGTCAAATCTACTCCGGACAAGGGATTTTTACAGGCTTGGCCAAAGTTGTTTATCAGAACTGTGCCGAACAAGGGGCAAAATTTTGCTATGGGTTTCCCAATCCGAATTCTTACCCAGGATTTACAAAAAAACTGGAGTTCACTGACCTGGGAAATGTCCCCCTCTTGCTTCGTCCCTTAAACCCTAAAGCCTTAGTTCAAAATAAAATAGGTTCCTGGCTTGCTCATCTGACACTTCCCTTTCGGCATTTCTTCCGGGTAAAAGACCGCTCAGACGACCGCTATGAAGTTTATCCGCTCACGGCCTTCGACCTCTCCGAGCTTAATGCCTTCTGGGCTAATATACAACATAAATACCCAATCATGGGAATTCGCAATGCGGACTATCTGCGCTGGCGATATTTTGACATTCCCCGGCGCAACTATCAAATCTATGGGGTGCGCCAGAAAAACAGTTCTCCGCTCCTCGGCTATATCGTTGGACGATGTACCGAAGTTGAAGGGATGTCTTCCGGTATGATCGTCGACTTCCTGGTAGCCCCGGGTCATCCAGGTGCCGGTAAATATCTTGTCGACCGTCTCCTGCATTTCTTTGATGCTAACAACATGGATTTAGCCGGTTCCCTGATGCTCGCACACACCGAAGAATCCCGTATTCTTAAAGCCAAGGGCTTTTTTACCTGTCCGAAGGTTTTAGAACCGCAGCCCTTCCCGGTTATCTACCGTAATTTTAGCCCTCAAGAAGACAGGGCACAATTCCTTCGACTTAATCATTGGTTCTTAACCATGGGTGATTACGATGTTATTTAGGGTATGGATAAGGGCCCGCTGCCGCGCCTCTACTAGATGAAAGCAGGTTCAAACTATGCAGAATATATTAACCATCGACTTGGAAGAATGGTTTCATGCTAACTATCACGATAATGTTTTCGATCCCCAACAAAACTATGAAGTACGCATAATCCGAAATACGGAGCGCCTGCTAGCCCTTTTTAACACCCACCAGGTTAAAGCTACCTTCTTCGTTCTGGGCTATGTCGCTGAACAACATCCCCAGTTGGTCCGGCAAATTGCCGCAGCAGGACATGAGCTTGCCACCCACGGCTATGCGCATCAACTCGTTTACCAACAAACCCCGGCAGTGTTTAAAGATGACGTTAGCCAAGCCAAAAAGCGTGTTGAAGATATCATCGGCAAAAGCGTGAAAGGATACAGGGCTCCGTCCTGGTCTATTACGCCAAAGTCTCTTTGGGCCTGGGACATTCTGGAGGACTTGGGGTTTGTCTACGATGCCAGCGTCTTTCCGATTGAAACGTATCTCTACGGTCTGCCCTCCTCTCCCCGTTTTCCCTACCATCCTCAGTACAACGGAAGGACTCTCCGCCTTCTGGAAATCCCTTCCTCAACTGTTCGAATGTTAAAGAAGAATATCCCTTTTGCCGGCGGTTTCTATTTCCGTGCCCTTCCCTATCCTTTGATCGCGAGGTATATCAAAACCGTCAATCGAGAAGGCTATCCGGCGATCGTCTACCTCCACCCGCGCGAGATTGACCCCCGGCAGCCCAGGCTCACTCTCAGTGCGAAAGAAAGCCTTATTCATTATTATGGAATAAAAGAGTGCGAGCGGAAGTTAATACGCATCTTAAAGAAATTTAAGTTTACTTCGATTGAGGAGTATTTTGAAATATGAAGAATATAGAACAAGAGCGTATGGATTTAACCCCTACGCTCTCGTTCTATGTTAGGTTTTTTCATTTGACGGATTTAAGCATTACTATGTCTTCCCAATTACTGGCCGTGACAAGCTCAACTTTTAATAAGTCTTTTCTCATGGCTTTAATTTCTCCTTTTAGTTCAGCTATATCAAGCGACATCTTATCATGTTCTGCTTTATTTACTTGTGCTAAATGTTCCAGTGCCTTTAATATTTGAGTATTCTCTTTAATTTGATTCCCCTGATTATCTACTTTTTCCGTTAATGTAGTAATTTGATTTGTTAGGGAATCAAATTTGTTATTCATATCATTTTTTAAATCTATAATTACCTGAAGGATTTTATCTTCCATTCCTTCCACCTTCTTTCTTTTAATAGTGATGCTCAATTATATCACGGCCATCAGATGAAATCACTATTCATTAACCATATTATACCATCAACCTGGGAAGCAAAAGAACCGTCCCCATGCTTTACTCAGGCCAAATCCGGCTCATCATCGAATTAAGGATAATCGCCAAACTCACCTTAAACATATAGTACCCGCTTCTAAACGGCGTGATTGATGATTTTCCAGACAACCGGGCATCCATTTCCACAGAAACTTCGATTACTCTTAATCCATTTTTAACTAAAGTTACAATCGAATCCGGTTCCGGGTAATCCGTGGAATAATGGGCGGACACAACCCGCAGGGCCTTTTGATTATAGGCGCGAAATCCGGACGTCGGATCGGTGTAAGTCTTGCGCACTACGGACTGGATTGTTTTGCTTAAGATGTAAATCCCTAAACGCCGTGACCAAGCCGATTTATATGACGTTTTAGCTAAAAAGCGCGATCCAATCGTCACATCCGCTTCTCCATGGAGGATTGGAGCGATCAATTTCTTAATCTCCCCGGCACGGTGCTGACCATCCCCATCTACTTGTAAGGCTGCATCGTAGTGATTCTTCACGGCATAGAGAAATCCGGTTTGAACCGCACCTCCAATTCCAAGGTTCACCGGTAAGGAGATTACCTTCGCTCCATGGGCGCGAGCGACCGCAGCGGTTTTATCTGTCGAGCCGTCATCAATGACAAGCACATCCAGCCACGAGGATGTGTTTTTTAGATCCTGAACAACCCTGCCGATATTCTCTGCTTCATTTAAAGCGGGAACAATTGCTAAAATTCTTTCCATTATATTTGGTCATACACGTCCTTATTTTGTCTATTTTCGTTGCCGGCGACATTTTTCTCCAGGCTTTTTAAGTCATCTTCGAGAAGGGCTATCCGTTGAATTAAGACCCGATTGTTGGAACTTAATTTAGAAATCGCTAAGGAAAATTGAATGCACAAGAGAAACACCAACACCCCAAGAATTAAGAAGATTGCTGATGGAGCATAATAAATCCCCATTAGATTGGCCAGATACTCAATTCCATTTCTCCATAAAGAAAAGAAGATCATCCCCAAGCCGGCAACGATCCAGATAAGAGAGTATTCAACAGCCAATCGCCGCTGCCGGACTTTCCCAACGATATAGCCGGTTACCAGTAAGCTCACCATAATTGCGGCTATCTGAACTCGTAACATTTATATCCTTCTTCCTGTGCGTTGATTAATTGTGAACAGTTTTCCAATTCCTTTAAAGGCAAGAACAAAAACCAAAGATCCCAGGAGGATCAGTGCGGGCATCACCGGCAGGCGATAGCGAGCACCGGAAACCACCGTGATCATACTAACGATAAAACTATAGTAAGCTGTAAAGAGTAAAAGAAAACTGTATTTTTTCAAATGTATCAAGCTAAGCAATACCCCGCAAAGTCCTAAGTAAAGGTACCACTTATCCAATGAAACACCCTTCATACCATAGGCTTGTCCGTCAGCAGGAAGAACCGGCTGCCAGAAGAGGTTTTTCGCTTTTGCTAAGGTACGCTGCAGAAACTGCAGCGGCTCGGCCAATATATAAGATATTGCCAATTGTCGGTATTCCTTTTCTTGTTCCGCAACCGGTAATTTTTCAATACGTGCTTTTTCTTCGGGATCATAGCTTGGCTGAGTGAAATAAAAGTAATTATCCGTAACTGTCAAGGGGTTATTTCCGAGGTAAAACTCATAGGAACCATAATTGGATACTGCAATAAACTGATCATATTTGATCCCGTTTCGGATCCACCAAGGACTCATCACAAGCAATGTTATCAATAAAATGACGGTAAAATCCCGCAGGGCTGCTTTCAAACGCCAACGTTTGATCCACAAAATCCAAAATCCCAAGATGGGGAAATATAGCAGCAAAAAGGGACGAACGAGATTGGAGATTCCGATGACAGCCCCTAAACTTATAAGGATTAGAGCGGTTGGCCTTTCGGCTTCTTTTGCGTAGCGAGCCGAGAGATACAGGAAAAGTGTGATTGTAAAAACATAAGTCACCTCTGTGAGTACATACATCCCCCAAAAGGCAAACAAGGGGTATCCCAGGGTCAACACAAAGGGGATCCAAGCATACCGCTTACCGAAAAGGATTTCCCCCGTCTTATAGGCAAGCACCGCACTAGCCGCTCCAAGCACGGCATGCAGAACTATTATGACCATCCCATAACTTTTTAAGCCAAACAACCCATAAACCAAAGCCAGGAGCAAAGGATAGATCGGCCCAACCACATACTCGCGCGTTTGGGCAACTGCCCGCACGACACCGTCATCCCCCTGTACAAAATTCGCCGTATTCACAAGCCCCTTGCCTTGCAGAAAGTTCTCGGCGATGTTGGAATAGTGTAAGCCATCCGGCGAAATAAAGTAACCTACACCATACGCTTTAATATAGAGCAACTCGATACCTAAAGCAATCAGAAATAAGAGTACCGTCAGCAACAGCCTTCTATTTTTCAAAAATTGTCCATCCTTTTCGAAGCACAAATCAGATGCTACCCAGCCTCAAAGATTTAGGAGTACTACTGAGCCAATAGACCACCAATTAAGGTTTCATTATCAGTACTAATTACCCCGGTTCCGCCCAAGATATAAATTTGAGCAGTCCTTCCGTTCAAACCCTTTAAGTGGGTTTGAGTATCAGGATTTAGCCCCTCTTTGGGGATTAGGAACATCGGGCTTCCATTCAATGCAGCAAAAGCACCACCCGAAAGGCCATCCGGGAAGTTTTCTCCCGTAGCAATGACAATCGAACGAGGATTCTGTTCAAAATACTCGACGATTTGTATCATCGTATCATATTTTGTATTCCCCGCCAAACGCAGGGGGCCATAGCCCTCCAGCGCACCGCCCTTGCCGTCTAATGTTGTGGAAATGACAGCATTTCCACCCACTATTATCGTCTTGGTTACCTGGAAGTCCTTTAGAATTTGTTTGGTAGATTTGGGTAATGTTCCCTGGTCTGTTAAAAGAATAGGAATGCCTAACGCAGCTGCCGGAGCAGACGCAGATAAGGCGTCCGGAAAGCTCGTGCTTGACGCTAGAATCACCTGTGAGCTCGGACCAATCTTCCGGGCAATTGCTGCCGCCGTATCCGCAGCCGTAATCCCGGCAATCCGTTCTACCGCCAAATTCGTTCTTTTAAGGGCATCCGTAACCGTCTCTTTTATCGCCCCTTCTCCGCCTATGACATAGACTTTATCTGAGCCGAGTCGTTTTATTTCTTCCAATACTGCGTTATCAAGCTGTCCGGGTACAGTTAATAGTAAAGGAGCCTTGTATTTTTCGGCTAAAGGAGCTGCTGCTAAGGCATCCTGAAAGCGGTCTACCCGTGCCAAGAGTACAACCGGAGAGGAGTTATCTGCCCATCCCTCTTGGGAAATCTTGAGCGCCGTATCTTCCGCTCGCATCCTAGCCAGACGAGTGATATTTACTTCCACGGGCTCTGGCTCGGGTTCTGGTTCGGGTTCTGGTTCGGGTTCTGGTTCGGATTCGGGAGGTGGAGAGGGCAGCGGATTATTTGTTTTTTGATAGCCGATTTTAGCCCGTTCATTATGAGCAGCATCCAGGATCGGTCCCTCCATTACCGTTAGATAGTATTTTGCAGCTTCAGCATTGGCAGCAACTGTCCCTTCCAGTGCTAATTTGTCTGCTTCTGCCAAGAGTTTACCATAAGAATCGAGCAAGCCCGTTTTTGCCTGTTCAGTTATGTCGTTATCAAAGCCTGGGCCCTGCAAAACAATAATATAATCTTGAATGGCACTCGTAAGGGAGGGACCTGTTCCCTGCTTGGCTAATTTATCTGCGGCATTCAGAAGTTTCCCTACAGCACTCTGATAGCCAATTTCAGCCTGGTCTAAAAGCCTGGCATCCAAATTTGGGCCTTGGAGGACGGCCCAGTAGTATTTAGTTGCAGCCGCATAAGAAGTATCTTTACTTTCCAGGGCTAGAACATCTGCTTCAGCCAAGAGCTTGCTATAGGAACTGAGTATTTTCTGCGCTAAGGTCTTCTTATCAGTAACTACCGGACTATTATAGGCAGTTGTATAAAACCCTAAGGCGTGTACATAATATTCACCGCGGCAATTGGGATCGATATAAAAGTTATACCAGTAATCACCGTTTGCAGCGTTAACACCGGTACCCCCGCCGGAAGAAATCAAGGAATTGGGATCGATCAGCAGGTCCCCCATATGTATTTCAGTTGGTGTACTCCACCGACTGGCAAGACTGGGAGGATTCACCGAAGGTAAAAGAGCAGGAGAAAGTTTTGTCGCTCCGGGAGCAAAGGTAATGGCATTATTATACTTTTGCGCCATAAGATTAAAAACCGAATCCTGATAGGCTTTTTTTCCCATAGGGAAGTTAGGGTTATTCCTGGAAGACCAACTATTATAGCCCCACACCGCAAAATACCAGTTCTCCAACACGTTGCGATCCCCGTTTCCAATCTTGGGATAGGCCCGCCACTTCTGGTTAAGCATCTGACAACCCACTTCGATATTATAATCAATATCGTTTTTAAGTTTATCAATTGTCACTGTATCCGTGGGATCATAAACAGAAATCTGCATGATCCCAATCCCTATGCCGTCGTAGCCAATTAATGGCTTATCTATTAAAGGGCCTCCGGTCGTTGGATCCGCTTCGTATTGTTTCCATCCGCTCTCCATCCAAGCGATAGCCTTCAAGAGTACAGGCGGAATATTGTACCGGTTGGCCATATTCTCCAATTTTTCACTAATCTCTACATAGTAGGCCTTTTGATCAAAGGCTTCAACTTCTGCCATAACCGGCCTGGCCGGGATTATCTGCAGCATAAAGATGCCAATGACAAACACCGC
>CAYWSF010000077.1:0-7179 GCA_964460725.1 uncultured Desulfosporosinus sp. | reverse complement strand
TATCCCTCATCTCCACCGAAATTCACTATGCTTCCTCCTCTGATTAATTGATTTCAATGTACCTTCATAGCATAATATGTTCATGAAAATCGAAGGGTTCTTAATCACTGCCTGTGGACGAACCAAAAATCCCGCAACCAATGAAGTTGCGGGATTTTTATATGTCCCCTACCAATCCTTTAAATACTAAAAATATGATTTCCGATCCGTTTAACAACGGCTCGGCTTTTTATCCAATTGTCTGTAGCGAGATGTGGATTGTAATAAAATAATGCTCCGTTTGTCGGATCCTGGCCAGATAGTGCCGCTTTGGCCGCCTTATAAGACTGATCATTGGGGTTCAGATGAATCTGCTTGTCATCTACTGCTGTAAATGCACCTGATTGGTAAATAACACCCCGTATTGTGTTCGGAAAACGGGAATCTTTTACCCGATTAAGCACAACCGCCCCAACGGCCACTTGTCCCTCAAATTTTTCACCTCGCGCTTCACCATGGATAACACGAGTCAATAATTCTACCTCCTCTTCGGAGACCGAACGTCCCAAACCACGAGAGAGCATCTGGTCTTCTGCCTTTTTCGGGACAGTTTCAATTGCTGTTGGTTTTTGTTCGGCGGCTGCGGGAGGCTCGGCAACTGCATCCTCAGGAAGTGTATTCCGTGAGGAAGGATCTGGTGTTACTGGGTTATTCACAAAGAATTCATAGGAAATGATCGTTGACTTTTTGATTTCGGCGAACGCACGGTCGCTTCCTTGTCCTATGGCAGGAAAGAAACTTGCTTGCAAAAGAATCAAGCATATCATCCCACACAGGAATATCAGCGAGAATCTCCGACATCGTCGGTGTGGTAATAAAATAAAAATCACCTCTTTATTTAGACTAATTACTAGTCTTTCCCAATAAAGGTGATTTTTATAACTGAGTGTATAATTTAAATTCTCCAAGAGTAATCTGCAATTAATTCTATTATTATGCTGTATAAAGTCCCCTTTTTGAATTTACGATATTTATCCTCCCACAAATTACGTGAGATATACCTGCGAAATTAACAATTACATCTCATTTTCCTTATCAACCTCCCATGCCCTTTGGGCACAAACAATCATGAAAATGGCTATTTTCTCACCAAAAGAACATAATCGACCCACTTTCCAAGCCATTGATCTCTAAAATGAGGGTTTTTGGCAGCAGAATATTCATTGGCCATATCCAATAATCCATGGGACATATCCGAATTATCCTATAATCCATGGGACATATCCAAACACGAGTGTACATATATTTTGGTATTACTAAACAAATTAGTGGGGTGAGTTCTATCTTTTTAATAAAGCAAAATGCAAAAAAAATCCAAAAATTCATTTTATCTTTATTTGTACATTCCCCAAAAAAACTGCGTCTCAGTGAAACGGAATTCCTAATGGCAGAACTTGAAACAGCAAAAGATAAAATCCAATATGCCTGGAACCGCTTTAATTACGCCGCACCGGAGTACGTGGAGCTTGCCGTACTTGAACTGCACTTAGCGGAAACACAGTATGGCCTACTCAATAAACGTTACCGCCTGCTGCTTCAAGATCAAGAAAACAACGAGACTATCTTAGCCCCTTCAATCTAACATTTACAATCGCCTGATGAGCAATTTTGACTTTTTAAACTGAGTGAGACAGCTCCGGCGCTGCAACGTTCTTTTTCCTTTTCCGCTTCCAGGAATCCCGAATATCTTCGAAAATTGTATAGATAACGGGTACCAGCAACAAGGTCGATACGGTTGAAAAGATCAGTCCGAAAATAACTACTATGGCCATCGGTGCCATAATTTCCGCACCTTCTCCCATACCTAAAGCCATCGGCATCAGCCCAAGGATGGTTGTCAGTGTGGTCATCATAATCGGACGCAAACGAATCGGCCCGGCGTTTTTGATCGCCTCTTCCCGTTCCTCTCCCCGTTCCCGACGTTTAATAATATAGTCCACCAAGACGATAGCATTACTTACGGCAATTCCTACCAACAGAATTAAGCCGATAAATGCGGGCACACTTAACGGTGTGCGAGTAAGAAATAAGCCCAACATCCCACCGGAAAATCCCAACGGCAAGGATAAAATAATCGTAAACGGGTGCAGCAAGGATTCAAACTGAGAGGCAAGAATCATATATACCAACAAAACAGCCAGCATCAAGGCAAGGCTTAAATCCGCAAACGATTCCATAAGCTCTTTGTTCTCTCCTAACACTTCATACGTATAGCCATCAGGCATTGGATACCCGTTCAGCTTAGTTTCAATATCCGTTACGATACTCCCGAGATCCCGGTCCATGATCTGACTCGTGACGTGAACCACACGGGTCTGCCCTGTACGCTCAATCATCACCGGACCGCGTCCCATCTCAATTTCGGCCACTTGACTGAGTGGAACGGTAATCCCCAAGGGCGTGGGAATAGGCGTCTGTCCTAAATTAGTCAGACCCGTCTGAAAGACCTCGTCCCCACTTAATACGACATCAATTTCCGACCCTTCATAGCGATACCTTGTCGCAGTTGTTCCGGAAATAGTCTCCTTCACAGCCCGAGAAATCTGGGCAGCCGATAAACCATATTGAGCGGCATTGGCACGCTTCACTTTTATCACGACTTCCGGGATCCCTTCCGTCATGCTCGTTTCAACTTCACGTGTTCCTTCAACCGACGCAACAATACTCTGTATCTCCATTCCGATCTTCTCAAGGTCATCAAGTTCTTCTCCTTTGATAGCAATGTCAATCGGATTCATAGCCATACTCATTTGCATATAATCCGTAACTGAAACCTTAATCTCAGCTCCCGCAATGTCTTTCGTCAGGGAACGAATCTCATCGCCCACCTGTTCGACGCTCCGCTCCCGGGCATTTAAATCCACCAGTTGAACACTGATTGAACCGCTATTCGCAGCAGCCCCTCCGATTGACATGCCCCCAGTGGACCCAATTTGAGTAAAGACGGTTTCAATCTCCGGGATCCCCTCCAACTTCTCCTCAATCTGATTAATCGTATCTTCGGTGTCCTGGAGTTTTGCCCCATCCGGCAGAGTCGCATTAATCGTTAACTGCCCAACATCCGACGAGGGCAAGAATTCTGCCCCTAAGGTGAAAGCGGAAACCCCTGATAGTACGAAAAATGCTACTGTAACCAGCACCACGGTCTTGCGGTGATGCAATCCATAGTCTAATGATTTACGATACAGGGCTTCAAAACGCCCAAAACTTTTATCGAACAGACGACTAAAACGATCCGCCAGCCCTTTCACTCCTGTTCGACCATCCGGTACAGCTTCCGCTCTCATCAGCATGGCCGAAAGTGTCGGTACTAAGGTCAGTGAGACAAGAAGCGAAGCACCAAGGGATACGGCAAAGGTTATGGCTAATTCCCAAAAGATCTCAGCCACCATTCCTTCAACAAAGACCATCGGGAGAAAGACTGCCACCGTAGTCAGTGTTGCGGCAAAAATAGCCATCCCAACCTCAGACACGCCTTTAATGGCGGCCTCAAATTTAGAGTATCCCTCCATGCGATGACGATAAATGTTTTCCAGGGCTACGATATTATCATCAACCAAACGCCCCATTGCTATAGTCAGTCCCCCCAGGGTCATCATATTAATCGTGATTCCCCCGAAGTATAGAACCGCAAAAGCGACCATGACTGCAATCGGGATGGCCGTTGCGGTGATAAAAGTAGTTCGAATATTATGGAAGAAGAGAAAAACCACCAGAATTGCCAAAATTCCACCCACAAGGGCTTCTTTTTTGACGGTTTCAATTGATTGATTAATAGATTCAGATTGATCCATTACTATCTCGATTTTTAGCTCGGGATATTCCTGGGCGAATTCTTCGATCGCTGCTTTGACATCATCTACTACTGCTACTGTATTAGTCCCGGATTGTTTTTGGACGGCAACACTCACACATTGGTCACCATTTTCTTTGGTAACTGAGGTAATGTCCTTATATCCTAAGCCCACGTCCGCTATATCTTTTAAGCGGATCTGACCGCCACTGGGCAAAGGAATTACAATCTCTTTGATTTCATCTATGGATTCAAATTCCCCGGTTGTTCGAATTGTCAGTTCCTGGGTTCCCTTTTGCACTTGTCCCCCCGGAGCGTTAAAATTCTCGGCACCAATGATTTGCGCTAAAGAACTAATGGTCAGGCCATAGCCATTCATTTTCTCCTGATGAGTTTTGATCTCAATCTGCTCTTCGTATCCGCCGATCACTGTAACAGAAGCTGCTCCTGATACCCGTTCGAGCTGGGGTTTCAGCTCATCCTCCGCAACAGTCTGCAGCCTGGCAAGGTCCGCATCATGGCCGCTTAGGGTCATGATCACAACCGGCATTGCTCCTATGTCCAGCTTCATAACCATCGGCTCCCCGGCATCGGCAGGCAAAAAACCTTTTATCTGATCAACCTTTTCCCTCATTTGGAGAGTTGCGAAGTCCATATCGGTTCCCGACTTAAACTGAGCGATAACAACGGAACTACCTTGGGAGGTTGTTGACATAACCGTATCGATATTTTCTACGGTAGATACGGCTCCTTCCAAGGGGCTGGTAATCATTTTCTCGATTTCCTGCGGGCCCACTCCGGAATACTGAGTCATGACAATCGAAACAGGTAGTTCAATATCCGGCAAGAGATCTATCGGCAGGCGAAGCAAAGAGATACCACCCAAAAGAATGGCAATCAGCGTTATCATAATAGTGGTAACCGGGCGCTTAACCGAAACTTCCGCTAGCTTCAAGACGCCTCCCCTCCCACAATCTTGACTTTGCTGCCCTCAGCAACCAGGGTTTGCCCTTTGATAATTACCTGCTCGTCCGTATCTAACCCCTCAAGGATTTCAATATCCACTCCTGTATCGAGGCCTGTAACAATCTCCTTAGCAACCGCTTTATCTTCTTGAACCACATAAACAATGGTCTTTTCATTTTTCAGAACAACGGCCTCATTTTTCACGGCCAGGACATCTTCCTTCTGCTCCGTTGCCAATTCGACTTTGACAAACATACCCGGTTTGATTAGACCGTCAGGATTCCCGATTAAAACCTTCAGCGGATAAAGCTGCATTCTCGGGTCTGCCGAAGGACTAATATGATCTATCTTGCCCACGAAGCTTTCCTCAGACACCGAAGGAACTGTAACCTTCACTTCTTGATTCTCAGCCAGGTTATTTATCAGATTCTCGGGCACACTAATTGAGCTATAAAGGCCATCCGCACTCGTTAGATTTAAAGCAGCTTGCGCATTCGAGGCCATATTGCCTACCGTGACATTTACCTGCGAGACAATCCCGTCAACCGGTGCGGTAACTACAGCATTATTTAAGGTCTCAAGGGCCTGATTATACCCCACCTTTGCCTGGTTAAATTGAGCTTCCGCCATTTGAAGACTGCTGTTCGAAGCCTGAGTTTCCAACTGCTCAATTTGCGCAGCAAATGTCGATTCCAGCTCCTTCAAACCGAGTTCGGCCTGGTCAAGTTGAGCCTTTGCTGCCGCACCGGCCTCATAAAGAGCTTTCGTATTGTCTAAGTTCAGCCTGGCATTGGCAATCTTATCTGCCGCAAGAAGCTTGGTCCGTTCAAGGGAACTTAGGGCCATTTCCCACTGTTCTTGGCTCTTCACATAACCGGCCTCCGCCGCTTGAAGCGAAGCACTCATCGTATCCACTTGTTTCTGCAGATCAGATGCGTCCAAAGTAAAAAGAACGGTTCCCTTCTTAACCGTATCTCCCACTTTCACATTAACCGCCAGCACTTTACCGGGAATCTTTGGCATAACAGCAACATTCGTATCAGAAGAAACTGTACCACTTATAACAGCAGTATTTGTCAATGTCTTTTTACCGCTTACTTCCACTTCGACCGGAATATACTTTTCTTCCACAACGGCAGTAGGGGTACTTTCACTACACCCGATTGGTAATCCCAGTGCCGTAAGCGACAAGATTAGGATCATAACTTTTCCTATTTTGTCCCTTTTCTTTTCCAACAACATTCTCCCCCAACTTAAATATAATTCTGCAACTTAAATAAATATTTTGTATGTACGTTTCTCCTACTATGTTCTCATGCGTCCTATCAGGCCGCAACGCCGCAGCCATTCCGCAGCCATTCCGTAGCCATTGCTCCTAATACTAAGTTTGGATCAACTTTGCTTTGTTCTTATACTACATAGAACCGACTGTTCAGTCACCTTTTATTGTTACATAGTTTCTGATAAAAAATCAACCCTTGCTTTTTTTTCACCAAAATAACAGCAACGTTTTGATGATATGCTATTGATATGATAAAATACATTAAGTCCCTAAGTAAAAAGAAAGGAGTGACTCTTATGCTTAGAATGCATAATTCTCATCAGAATACCAACCTCTCTGCTATAGCCATAGCTGCCCTCATCGGAGGCCTGGCCGGTGCCGCAGTCGGCCTGATGGTTGCACCAAAGAGCGGGAAAGAATTGCGTCAAGGGATTTGCAGAAAAACTGACGAAACCATCGAACACGCCGAGGACATAACCACCCGGCAAGCGGGGGTGTTAAAACAAAAGAGTACTGATCTGGTAGGTAAAGGAAGACAATTAGCTGACGACCTCCAAACCTTTATTCAAGAAGCCTTGAAAATGAGAAAATCCGGCTATGTTAACATTGATGCCACTGCGGATACCGTTGAAGATATTAATACCATTGAAGATATTAATACCGCTGCAGATATCCAAACGGAAGAATCACTCTCCGACAATGGTAAAAATACTTACACTACTGTTCAAGCGGAAAATCCATCTCAAGCATAGGTTAACGCAAGCAATCCAGGGAAGCTCACATCCTTTATTGATCCGGAGCTTCCTTTTTTCGATCACGAATCTCCTTCCATAGCTCGATCACTTGTTTCACCGCCAACAAAAAGGCTGTGATATAGCGCAAAGGATTCTTCCTCAGCTCCTCAACGCTAACAGCAACTTCATTTACCGTACCGCCCACCTGCTCAGAGGTCTTTCTGACAAGGGCAGTCACTGCTTGCACATCATCAAGCATATCCGGCAGGTGAGCATTAACATCCTGAACCGTTTGCTTGGCCTCATCCGTTAGTTTCCGGGCCGAGCGCACCCAAAGTACCAATTCAACGCCTAAAACGCCTAAA
>CAYWSF010000076.1:0-7225 GCA_964460725.1 uncultured Desulfosporosinus sp. | reverse complement strand
ACCTTTGCGCGTCGTGGATCAATGGGTGTACCATGCCCGGGATTATAGTGCGGCCAGCTATGTTGCTGAGCAAAAGGACTTAGAATTAGTGCAATTGAATTCATTTGGCTGTGGCCTTGATGCGGTTACCACTGATCAAATTAAAGAGATTCTGGAGTCACATGCAAAAATCTACACAGTCATAAAAATTGATGAAATTAACAACTTAGGAGCTGCGCGCATTCGTTTGCGTTCCTTATTTGCAGCTATTCAAGAACGGAATAAAAGAGGCATTTTGCCGCGAAAACTCTATGATCCGCCCACTAAGGTCATATTCACCGAAGAAATGAAGAAAACCCATACTATTTTAGTGCCTCAAATGGCTCCCATCCATTTACAATTTCTTGAGGCGGGTATGGAAGAAGAAGGGTATAAGGTCAAGCTCTTACCGTCAGTTGATAAGCCGGCAATTGAAGAAGGATTAAGATATGTGCATAATGATGCTTGTTTCCCGGCCATAATTGTTGTTGGTCAGTTGATGGAAGCGTTAAATTCCGGTAAGTATGATTTGAATAACACATCGGTAATTATTACGCAAACCGGTGGAGGATGTCGAGCGACAAACTATATTGCGTTTATTAGAAAAGCGCTTAGAGATGCTGATTTAGAACATGTTCCGGTAATTGGTTTAAATGTTGGCAATTCGGCCAATTTGGAGAATAACCCTGGTTTCAAATTAACCATGTCGATGTTTAATAAATTTTTGTGGGGGCTTACGTACGGGGATCTCTTAATGAGGGTTCTTTATCGAGTTCGCCCTTATGAAAAATTTCCCGGTTCAGCTAATCTTTTATATGAGCATTGGGCGGAACGCTGCCAAAAATCATTAAGGCAAGGAAAAGCCAAGGCCCGGGAACACGAAGAAAATATTCGTCAAATCGTTAAAGATTTTGATAATTTGGAGATACATGAAGATCTGATTAAGCCAAAAGTAGGCATTGTAGGTGAAATATTAGTTAAATTTCATCCGACCGCTAATAATAATATTGTTGAATTGTTAGAAGCGGAAGGCGCTGAAGCGGTTGTTCCGGATCTCACGGACTTCTTTCTCTACGGTGCTTTCGATAGCCGCATAAAATTTGAGCAACTATCGGGTAGTTTTAAAGGCATGCTGACCGGTTATCTGACGATCAATCGAATTGAATCCTATCGCAAGGTGATGAAGAAGGCTCTGCGGGCCAGTAAGCGCTTTGAGGCACCGAAAAAGATTCAGGAAATTGCTAAATATGCCAAGCCCCATCTCTCGTTGGCTAATCAGTGTGGAGAAGGCTGGTTCCTTACGGGCGAGATGGTCGAACTGATTCGCAGCGGGGTCAACAATATCGTCTGTTTACAACCTTTTGCCTGCTTACCGAATCATATTACCGGTAAGGGCATGATTCGAGAGCTCAGAAGGTCTTATCCTATGGCCAACATTGCGCCTATTGACTATGATCCGGGAGCAAGTGAAGTAAATCAGCTCAATCGTATAAAACTGATGCTATCCGTAGCTGTGGAAAGTTTACAAAAAGAGACAGGAAAAGAGATCGATACCAAGAGCCGGCCGGCCGATAATTTAATGGATAATAAACTAAGGCTAAATCTGGACCCAAAACTCCGGGAATGCAAATCGGACTCTTAAAAAAGTTATCATAATAAGCCTTATTCACAATAGAAAGAATCTAAAAGTAATCAATTTGGGGATAAAGAGCAGCCAGTAGTTTAATGAAAAATACTAATGGCGTGTATTGAAAATACGCGCCATTAAGTTTTTCGAAAGGGCGTGATAGTATAACGGCTAAAAACATCATGATAAATTGAGTTTTTAACGTGCATACGTCAAAAATTCCTATTTGTGTAAGAGCCAAATAATCTCAAAATGGAATCGAAAAATAAGGCATATTGCGTTATAATAATATAGATGCTAGTAGAATAGGTCGATTTTCATTAGTGGTTGTGCTTAGCGTGCATGGGCGATAAATTAGGATCAGCGGTTTTGTGTTGATACCTGCATTAAATCAATTAATATAAAGGAGCAGCAAAAATTGACTAAAAAAATATTTGTTATGAATTTTGGCTCGACATCCACAAAAATCGCTGTCTATGAAAGCAAGAATGAAATTACAAACGAAATTATAAAAGAATCACTTCAACATTCGCAGGATGAACTAAAACCGTTTAAGAATATTATGGACCAAAAAAATTTTAGAAAGGAAGCAATTCTGGATTTTATCTCTAAAAATCACATTGAGCTTAAAGATTTTGATTGTATTATTACGAGAGGAGGTTGCTGTAAACCCATTGAAAGCGGCATTTATGAAATTAGTCAGGAAATGTTAAGCGACATCGCTTCCGAACAATATGGTGTTCATCCCAGCAGTATTGGCAGTACGATCGCTTCTGACCTGGGGAGGAAATATCATATTCTGGCGATCACAGCAAATCCACCTACAACAGATGAACTTTGCATGCTGGCAAGATATTCAGGGATAAAGGAAATAAATAGAACCAGTTTGTTTCATGCCTTAAATAATAAAGCCATTGCCCATGAATATGCCAAAAAAAGGAGCGTTGCTTATGAAAACTTGAATTTAATCGTAGTACATATGGGAGGAGGAATCTCCGTAGCAGCCCATCACAAGGGAAAAATAATTGATGCAAATAATGTGATAGATGGAGACGGGCCATTTTCACCGGAAAGGGCCGGAACCTTACCGGTGGGACAAGTGATTAAAATGTGCTTTAACGGTGATTTTACACAGGATGAGATGATGAAAAAGATTAGGGGCGGCAGCGGCGGACTGATCTCCTATCTCGGAACGAATAGTGGATTGGAAGTTGAAGCAAGAATTAACAATGGCGATGAATATGCCGAAGAGGTATATAAAGCCATGGCCTACCAGGTATCCAAAGAAGTCGGCGCAGCTGCAGCCGTTTTAAAAGGAAAAGTAGATGGGATTATTTTTACGGCTAGTCTGGCATTTTCGGAATTGTTTACCGGTTGGGTGAAAGAAAGGGTCGAGTTTATTGCACCGGTAGAAATCATGGCCGGCGAAAATGAAATGTTTTCTCTTGCCGAAAATGCGCTAAGATATCTTTCCGGTGAAGAAGTGCATAAGCCTTATTAAATCCAAAAAGGGGAGTTTGAGCTAGTATGTTAATAAAGAACCATGATCATTTGTTTGAGATTATTAAGCAAAAGGAAAAAATGAAAGTTGCCGTAATTACGGCAGAACACATGGATGTTCTTGAGGTTGTCAGCGAGGCTGAAAAAATGGAACTTGCTGAATTTATATTGTTAGGTGATCCCTCTGAAATTAAAAGAGTCATGGCGGAAAATAACTTATCTTTAAGAGCGGAGATATTTGACGAAAAAGATCACCATAAAGCTGCTGCTACGGCAGTTGATATGGTTGTAAGCGGTGAAGCAGACACAGCAATGAAAGGGATGCTCCATTCCGCCATCTTTCTCCGGGCAATTTTAAATAAGGAAAAAGGATTAAATACTGGCAATATAGTTTCACAGATAGCAGTACAAGAAAAACCAAATAAGGACGGTTTGCTGTTGATAACGGATTGTGGCATTACCGTTGCTCCGGATTTAATGCAGAAAAAAATGATTTTGGAAAATGCCGTTGAATTCGCACACAAGTTGGGCTATGAAAACCCAAGGGTAGCCGTATTGGCCGCTGTGGAAGTAATTAATCCTTCTATGCCGGATACCATTGATGCGGCCGCACTGAGCAAAATGGCAGAAAGAGGACAGATCGAAGGCTGTATTGTCGATGGTCCACTTGCACTCGATAATGCAATATCTGTGGAGTCAGCTGAACATAAAGGGATTAAAGGACCGGTTGCAGGCAACGCCGATATCCTTCTTGTACCAAATGTCACTGTCGGAAATACATTGATGAAGTCAATTGCCTACTTCGCAAATGAGCCGACCCCATCTGTCATGATGGGAGTGCGGTTACCCATTGTCTATACATCCAGGACAGAAGGCGTAAAAGGAAGGCTGCTGACAATTGCACTGGCAAGATTCCTTTCTTCTAAAAATTAAGCTTAGGCAACGCCGTTCTAAATAGTAATATAACTTTATAGTAATATACCTTTTTTAAGAATTGGGGGTCTTCCCATGAAAAAGACCCTTGATTGTTTCCTTTGCCCTGGGTCTATGGCGGTGCTCGGTTATTTCTTATGGGTAGGACGGACTTTTTTTTCAATAAGGTGCTGAATACCTACAATTGGATGATGAAATAGGATTCGGGGGCCGGCATAGCGCATGACGTTTTTGATCTTGTCCCGCATATCTTTCTTATAGCAATGAACGTGGCAGTTTCCACAAACTGTTTTGTTTTCTCCAAATTTGCAATGATCAAGACGCTGATGCGCATACGTGAGGAGTTCTTGGCATTCCCTGCAGAGAGCATCTTGTGGATGGTGTTTTGCACGACAATACAATTGAATTAGCAGGGCTACGGTATTTTTTTCCCGCTCGATTCTTGAACTTTTCTTCATGAAATTCTCTCCATTTCAGTAAAAAGCATTTTTCATTTAATCATTAATTTTATAAATAGAATTTTTAAGCGCATGTAGTAACAGTATGTTTCATCATACTACAGATAGCGACAAGCGACAAAAAACACCGCAAACCTTTGCGGTGTCTATTTTATATCTGAGCTGCTAAGATTAATTTCTGATTAGTTTTTCTTTTAGGCGTTCTTGTAATTCCTGGGAGAAATTCACGCCTGCCTCATCTCCTGAGACTTTGAGGTATTTTGGCACAGTAACATTAATACGCATTGTTGTCATATCATTTGCCCTACGATATCATTTTTACAAAATCGTTAGGATTTTAGAAGAGTTTTAGTCAGTAACGACGCGAAATATTTACAGTCACTCCTTAAAGGCTAGCGACCGGGAAGCGGCCGGCATGATGGAAGAAACAAAAAAGCGTGAACTGAATCACGCTTTTTTAATTTCCGATTTGTCCAAAGGAATGAATCTGTCCAAAATCTGTCCAAACCCTAAAAGGCAAAAAATAAAAAGGGCTAAGGCCCTTGGTACAGGCTGGCAGGGGATGCAGGAGTTGAACCCGCAATGACGGTTTTGGAGACCGCTGTTATACCATTTAACTAATCCCCTATGTTTCGCAACAAATCAAATTATAAAGCAAAAATCGGAATGTGTCAATTCATAAAGTGAAGACATTCATAAAATTTTAAATTTCTTGCTTTTTAACGATACGCAGGCGGTCTTTGGTATAATTAAAGGTAAAGGGATTTGCATATGCAGGATTTTTATACAAAAGCAAGAATATACTTAATTATATGATAAAATAAGTGCACACTTTTGACCAATTAAATCTCTTCAAAATTAATTATTTGGATATTCAGACGTATTTATTGTAGTATAAGGAATGTCAAAAGGAGGGTGGTGTACTTGAAGATCGATTTGCATGTCCATACTCAGGAATCAGACGGTTCATTATCGGTTGAAGAGGTCGTTAACCTCGCCCATGCCAATAATGTGCAGATCTTGGGTATTACTGATCATGAAAGTACTGAAGGAATTGTCAAAGCTCAAAGTCTAGCAAAACATTTAAATCTTGAAATTATTCCCGGTGTGGAATTTTTGACAAGTTATCAAGACAAAGAAGTTCATCTCCTGGGTTATTTCAAGAATGTTAATAATCCAACTTTACAAGCTCGTTTAAAAGAAATACGTGAACAACGAACCGCTTTAGCCTATGATATGGTTGAATCCCTGAGAAACAGCGGTTTTAAGTTAAAGTGGCGAGATGTGGAATGTGAGGTCAAAGCAGAGGGGACAGTTTGTAAGGGACATATCATGAAGGCTATATATAATCAGGAGAGCGATAGTAATCCGGACTGGCGTGAAATCGCCAAACATTTCCGACTAGGCGGAGTTGCTTATTTGCCCTATCTGTCACATAAATTTGAAGATGCGGTTGATCTAATATTTGCCTGTGGGGGATTTCCGGTATTGGCTCACCCAGGACTATTGCCTGATCCCGAAATAATTCCCGAGCTTTTAGCTTATCGGCCCATTGGGCTCGAAGTGTATTACGGTTACTGGGAGCGCCAGGAAACATTGATCCGGTACTACATGGATCTTGCAGGGAAATCAGCCGTTTTGGCCACAGGTGGGAGTGACTTCCACGGCCCTTTCGGGAAGATTAAGCTAGGGCAAATGGATGTCCCGCTTGAGGGGATACTAAAATTGCAGACATATCTAACAGACACATCTAAATAATGCCTGGTTCTATAACATGGGAAGTAGTATCAATAATTGTATATGAATTAATTGTATAGGGAGGCGTGGTGGAAGGGGTGTCGAAAAGGAGAAGAGAGTCGAAAGTTTCTTTTTGGTTAAAATTAATTAGTGCATTTTTAGTGTCGTGTGCCTTTTTGGGGTTATTAGGTTCATTAGGGTTTTCGATTGGAAAACCGATTTATAGTATATTTACTACGATCATGAGAAGTCTGGCCTGGGCTGGGCCCTTCTTATGTTTGGGAGCAGCTGTCTTGCTTTGGATGATTGCCGGGGGTTTGTCAAAAAATAGTCCAAAAACGTCATTAGCAGATCAAATTCCTGATCAAATGCAAAAATCAAAATCTCAAGATGATACTTTTCCTAAGGGTATTTCTCTGCCTGCAGGGAAACTTGTTAGCATGCATGGCTTTGATCAATACTTTTCTTCGCCTGAAATGCTGGAAATGAAGGATGTCAATGTCAAAAAGGCGGACGAAATGAACGAAATGGGGACAGACTTTCCTTCTTATTTTGGGACAGATGAATCATTTTACCCGGGAAAGTCTAAAAATATCACGACTTTAAAAGGGCTTAAAGAGTATATTGAGAAGGTAGATGAAGAGGAGGGCCTTGAACAAAAACACCCATGGCATGATCATAATCCTATAATCAAGCCCACCGCAACACCTATGGATGAACCGCCGATGTTTTCCTCGGTGTTTAAATCCCAGGCTGAGCAGGAAGAATTTTTAGCACCATTTAAATCAGACAGAAATCTCCTTAAGCCGAAGACGGCGAATCCGGAAACAGCTAATCTAGAAACTTCAAATCCGGAAACATTAAATTCGGAAAAAGTGAGTCTTGAAAAGGTGAGTACGGAATCATCCAGTCCAGAAACGGTGAGTCTAGAAACAGCTAGCCCGGAAACATC
>CAYWSF010000075.1:0-7228 GCA_964460725.1 uncultured Desulfosporosinus sp. | reverse complement strand
ACCTCCATCTCGCCGCTACGCGGCGATACAAATAGGAATGAAACTTTTTTCTTACTCCACTCTGTGCAACACTCCACTCAAGGGAGAAGGCAACTACAAAGCACGGTGAGATGAGTCGCAGACTGTCTTTATAGGCAGAAAGCAGTATATAAACCAGTGTAAGGGCCGCCTTTCAAGCACAAATGAGTGGTTCCCTGAGACCGCACGTTAATCATTGCTTTAGCGTACTGTTAAATGTGCGGCGGCTCAGTCAATGTCTTCCCTCCCATCATTTTCAACCGGAAGGAGGGTATTCATTGAAAGTCGTTTATCCCATCTGTTGCGGCGTGGATGTGCACAAGACGTTTTTCGTCGCCACCATCATCACAACCGAGGGAATTACACCCCGCTATCAAAAAAGGCGTTTTTCAACCTTCAACAAGCAAATCCTTGCCTTTAAAGAATGGCTACTGGAGAACAACTGCCGGGACGTTTGCATGGAGTCCACCGGGAAATACTACGTTCCCGTGCTCAACTTGCTTGAGGATTCCATTCGCGTCACGGTCGCAAACCCCAAATGGGTTAGGGCGGTCAAGGGGAACAAGGACGATGTTAAGGACTCCAAATGGATTGGCGACCTATTCCGCCTTGGCCTAGTTCCCGGCAGTTTCCTCCCCAGCAAACCCATCCGCATCCTGCGGGAGTATACGCGGTATCATTTCAAACTGGTTAACTGCAAGTCCAGCGAAAAAAACCGCTATCAAAATGTGTTCACGGTCTGCAACGTAGCCCTTGATGCTGTCGTCTCCGACATGTTTGGCGTCTCCGCTTCATCAATAACGGACTATATCGTGGACTCGGACACCTTTGACCCCCTTCATTGCGTCTCGTTGCTGCGCGGCACCCTCAAGAATAAGGCGGCGCAAGTCGTTGAATCCATTGAAGGCTTTCAAATGACCAAAGAACAGAAATTAAGAGCCCGCTTAGTGCGCGAGCACTACGATTTCCTTTTGAGCCACATTAGGAAACTAGAGCGTGCGATTGAAGCCTTGGCAGCTCCGTTTAACGCTGCTACCAACCTGCTTTGCACTATCCCAGGCATCCGAAGCAGTTCTGCCATTACTATTCTTTCAGAGATCGGCGACGACATGTCGCAGTTCGGCTCGGCGAAACGCCTTTGCTGCTGGGGCGGACTCACGCCTGGCAACAACGAGTCGGCAGGGAAAAAGAAGTCGGTTCGCATCACCCGGGCCGGTATTTACTTGAAACCGGCTTTAGTTCAAGTGGCTCATGCTGCTGTTAAAGACCTGAAGCGCCCTTACTATAAAATCAAGTATGAGCGTATTATGCAGCGCCGGGGTAAGAAACGCGCCATTATCGCTATCGCTCGAATGATCCTGACAGCGATTTTTCACATGCTCTCCACCGGCGAGCTCTGGAATCCCAGCGATCTGCAACAGATAGATGTGCCGCCGGAAATCCGGGAGAAAGAACTGAAAAAGGATTTGCGCCATATCCCAATAATATGATATCCCAGGTATCATATTACAAATATAAATTCACGGCAAGCTAACAAGCTAATGTAGGGTTATATTATTTTGAGAAGGTACTCGTACAAACATCGAGTCGTCAGAAAGCAAAGTTTCCAGCGTATTAAACCCCAGCCGATCAAGCAATTGCATTACATAGGGATTATCAGCAGGAGTAAAATATAACGCTTCCTTACAATAATCATTTATATGCTCAGTTGCTTCATTAACTTTAATTAAGGATTTTGGTCCACCGATACATCCGCCGATACACCCCATACCTTCTATAAAATTGGCATCAATTTTATGATCCAGGATATCTTTGAGCATTTTTTTACACTCAATCATCCCGTTTGCCTGTTTAGAACGCAAAGGAATAGTTCTGTCCGGACGAAGTCTGGCCAAGGTATCATAGACAGCCTTACTAACTCCGCCTGTTTTGGCGTAAATCCGCCCACCGCACGATGAGTGATCCCGCTCATCTTCCTCAAGGTTTAGTGGAGAAATTTCTGCGGCTTTAAAAATTTCTTTAATTTCCTGAAATGTGAGAACATAATCAACTGCATCCCGAATGTCAGCTTCCTTCGCCTCAGCCTTTTTAGCAATACACGGGCCGATAAAAACGGTTATCGCCTCAGGATGAAGGTGTTTTATGATTCGCCCGCAGGCGATCATCGGGGATACGGAAGGGGGCATATGGGGTGCGAGCGTATGATACTTTTTACGGATTATCGCCACCCACATAGGGCAACAGCAACTTGTCAGGTGAAAGTCCTGCTCTTCCTTAATTGCTTGATCAAATTCCAAGGCCTCTTTTAAAGTGAGGATATCGGCAGTAAGTGCTACTTCAATCATGCCATAAAACCCGATCTTTTTAAATGCCGTACGTAGTTTACCGGGTGTAACCCCGGCAGAAAACTGACCAATGAAAGCCGGGGCAATCATGGCATAGACCGGCCGTTTCCGGGCAGACAGATCTTTGAAAAGAGGGATAAAATCTTTGCGATCCACGAGCTGGCCTTTTGTACAACTTTCTATACAACGGGCACACCCCACACATGATTCGGCAGAGACAACAACACGGCCTTCCGCATCTCTTTTAATAGCTGAGAATAGACAGGCAACTTCACAAGGAGACGGTGGGGCAGGAGAACAAGAAACACATTCATCTTGCGTCAGATGTACTACCGGCGAAAGATTTTCAGGATGAAGGAGAAATTCCAGTTTTTCCTGGTCAGATTCCCTGGATTGGCGAATTCTATTAATGGTTTCATTTAAATTTCCCCGATAGGATGCATGAACAAGTTCCTGGAAAATGTCCTCGTAGACTTGCATTTAGTTTATCTCTCCCTAATATTTTTTACCGTATTAGTATAAACTGAAATAAATAACTTATTACGATAGTATTTGATAATTATGCGGCAGAAACCCCTATTTTCCAGCAATAAGGTCTACATATAGGATAGGAAGCTATAGTTAGCTACTATATATGTCAAATATTGTGCAATATCGCTAAATTATACTTTTTCAGCAGAATCATTTACAGACTTGCTAATAAAATAGAAATCTAGTAAAATCATTGGTGGGAGGCAGGGGGAACCTTCCAGGGTTTTGGATATGGGTGGAAGAAACAGGCAGTGGAACGTACGCTGCCTGTTTCGCTTTATAATAAAAAAATGGTAATTTACGTTTTGTCTGTATATAATCTGTATATAATAAGTGAGATTATATTTTTAAGTAAAATCATATTTTTAGGAGGGAAGCATGTGGAACAAAATCTCAAGTCGAGAATGAATATTCCAGAGAATGCTAAGTGGCGTTTAGAAGATATCTTTTCCGATAATAACCAATGGGAGAATGAGTTTGCCAAAATTGAAAAACTATTGGATGAAGGGAAAAAATTTGAGGGCAATTTAGCTGTTGCTCCGGATACCTTAATTGCTTGTTTTGAGTGGATGGATGATTTGAGTATACGTATTGAAGATGTTTATGGTTATGCTCGTATGCGGCGAGATGAAGATAACCGTAACGCATCCTATCAAGCCTTGACTGATCGGGCAGGAGCGCTGGCTGTAAAGGCGAATAGTGCGATGTCATTTGTGGTTCCGGAATTATTAGCCATGCCTGAAGAGCGGATGAAGGAATTTCGCGCGGCATCTCCAAAAATGGCACTTTATAACCAGGCACTGGAAGATATTCTGCGTAAAAAAGAGCATGTTCTCAGTTCAGGCGAGGAGAAATTATTAGCAGAAGCCGGCGAATTAGCAGAGGCTCCTGGGGCAATTTTCTCGATGGCCAATAATGCAGATTTGAAATTCCCGAATATTGTTGATGAGTCGGGTCAATCAATTGAATTGACCAAGGGAAATTTTATCAAGTTTATGGAAAGTTATAATCAAAGTGTCCGAAAATCGGCCTTCGAGACGTTATATCATACGTACGCAAAACAAAAGAATACCTGGGCAGCCACCTTGAACTCAAGTGTGAAAGCTGATGTTTTTTTTGCTAAGGCACGGCACTATCCTTCGGCGATTGAGGCTTCTTTAGACGATGACCGTGTTCCCCTGAAAGTGTATGATTCTTTAATTGATACAGTGCACGAATTTTTGCCGCAAATGCATCGTTATGTCCAGCTGCGAAAAAAAGCTCTGAAACTTGATGAGTTACATATGTATGATATCTATGTGCCGATTGTTCCTGAAACGACAATGGTAATTACCTATGAAGAAGCAAAGAAAATGTTAATTGATGGTCTTAAACCGTTAGGAGAAGAATACCTCGCCATTCTAAAACAAGGATTCCAGAATTATTGGATTGATGTTTATGAAAATGAGGGAAAGACAAGCGGTGCTTATTCCTGGGGAACTTATCGTTCACACCCCTATGTGTTGCTTAATTATCAAGACACCCTGAATTCTATGTTTACCCTCGCTCATGAAATGGGGCATTCATTACACACCTTTTTTTCCAATCGGGAACAACCGCATATCTATGCCGGATATAAAATTTTTGTAGCAGAAGTCGCTTCCACATTGAATGAGTCGCTAGTTATGGAGCAACTCTTGAAAAACACTGAGGACCCTAAAACCCTCGCTTACTTGATTAACCATTATCTTGAACAGTTCCGCGGCACAATTTTCAGACAAACTATGTTTGCTGAATTTGAGAAAAAGATTCACTCGATTGTGGAAGAAGGCGGAGCCTTAACAGCGGATGGTTTATCGGATATTTATCGTAATCTGAATGCAGTTTATTATGGCTCAGAGGTATTCCTTGATCCGGAAATTGTCCTGGAATGGGCGCGGATTCCCCATTTTTACAGTGCTTTTTATGTTTACAAATATGCAACCGGATTTTCCGCGGCGATAGCCTTGGCTCAGGCAATTTTAGATGAAGGGGAACCTGCTGTGGCGAGATATTTGGCCTTTTTGAGCGGCGGCAGTTCAGATTACCCGATTGAACTATTGCGTAAAGCGGGCGTTGATATGGAGACCCCTGTTCCGGTGCGCAATGCCCTGCAAGTCTTTACGAGACTGGTGGAACGTTTGGAGGACCTCATAGCGTAGGGCGTATGACGTAGAGGTAGGACGTAGGACGTAGGACCTAAGGCGTAGGGCGCAGTGATGAGTGACAAGGTTTTGCAACAAAACACAGCTAGAGCGTGATTCAAACGCTTGCTTTCTGGATAAGCTAGTTTAAGGATAACGGTTTGTTCAGAAAGGATGAATTTGACAATGCGTTGGCTATGGCGTTTATTAACTCTTTTAGTCTTCCTGGCATTCTTAAAGACCCTCATCGTTCCGCCGCCTAAAGCTTTTATTACCTGGCCTGAAGAGGGTAACTGGACGATTAAAATACAAGATGATATTAAACAGTTACAAAAGTTTACCCAAGATCTGCCCGCTAGTATTGAAGTACAAGTACGCCGTTTCTGGAACGACTTTCAATCTACTGGGGAGGGAGAAAGAGTTTGATTAAATATTAAATAAAATTCAGTTTGATAATTTATTTTTTAATTGTCTTAAAATATTATTATAAAAAGCAAAAGTATGGTATATTAAAGCATGACATGCTATTATGTGTAAAAGGAGTGAGTTTTTTATGGTGAGCATTACTGAAATGGCTGCAACAAAGGTTAAAGAAATACTAAAGGCTCAAAATAAAGAAAGTGCTTTTCTTCGTGTCTATCTGGTAGGGATGGGATGAGGCGGTCCGAATTTCGGTATGACTCTGGAAGAGTCAAAGAAGGACAATGACATTATTGATCAAGGGTATGGCGTATCATTAATAACTGATAAAAATCTTTCTGTTCACTTAGAGGGTGCGACTATTGACTATATTAAATCCGGAAATCAAGAAGGATTTGAAATACGCACGGCGCAACCGCCCGGCGGCGGCTGTGCCGACAGTTGCGGTGGCTGTTGTTAAGACATTGGATCCGCAAAAAGAGAGCTTGTGGAGCTCTCTTTTTGCTTGTCGGCATTTGCTTGTCAGCACGCCTGCGTTGCAGGCAAAATTTCCATCTTAATAATTACATCCGCCTATAAATTGGGGAGGAAATATAATGACATTACCACGAGAAGAGTCTAACCGGGCAATCATTACTGTATTAGGTCATGATCAAATTGGCATTATCGCTTGGCTCTCCGGACGACTGGCAGAGCATAACGTTAATATATTGGATATCAGTCAAACAATTGTCAGTGATTTTTTTTCAATGATTATGGTTGTCGATTTAAATCCCACCGATTCAGAGTTGGTCACGCTGGCGCGTTTGCTGGAAGCTGAGGGGAAAGACAAGGGACTGCAAGTAAGGGTTCAACACGAAGATATTTTTGCCTTCATGCATCGCGTGTAACAGGGACGGTTCTCTTGTTACATTTCAATCGGCCTATTTAACAAAGTACGGTTCCCCTTGTTACATTGTGTAATAGATAGATATTCTCTTGTTATATGTTCATCTGCTTTAGTTAACAGTTATTGGAAAACCTAAGTAAGGTAGTGGAAAAATTATGACAATCACATTTGCTCGCGAAGAAATTCAACAGACAATCCGCATGATCCAGGAAGATAACCTTGATATTCGTACTATTACGATGGGGATCAGCCTTCTGGATTGCGGTTCAGATGATATTAACCGGCTGGAAAAGAAAATTTATGATAAGGTCGCCAAAAATGCCGAACATTTACTGGCTGTTGGCGATCAAATCTCTGATCGTTACGGAATTCCGATTATCAATAAACGGGTATCGGTCACTCCCATCGGCATCGTGGCCGCCAACATGAATAGCGAAGAAATGGTACGGATTGCCAAAACATTAGATCGGGCTGCCCGTCAGGTCGGGGTTAATTTTATCGGCGGGTTCTCAGCTCTGGTTCAAAAAGGATTAACAGTTGGAGATCTGGCACTGATCGATGCTATTCCTCAAGCTCTTAGTGAGACGGAGTTTGTTTGTTCATCAGTGAATATTGGTACAACCAAAGCAGGAATTAATATGGATGCGGTTTTGAAAATGGGTGAGGTTATTCTGAATTGCGCTCAACTTACCGCAGCCAAAGATGGCATAGCAGCGGCAAAATTAGTGGTCTTTTGTAATGCCCCGGAAGATAATCCGTTTATGGCCGGGGCCTTTCATGGTGTTGGGGAACCGGAGTGTGTGATCAATGTGGGCGTCAGTGGCCCGGGGGTTGTAGCTAAGGTTGTTAAAGAATGCCCGTAT
>CAYWSF010000074.1:0-7249 GCA_964460725.1 uncultured Desulfosporosinus sp. | reverse complement strand
TATAAACAAATCCTTGATTGGCACCGATGGCATAACCACCGATGACCAAGCCTTCCAGCACGCTATGGGGATTACCCTGGAAAAGAGCTCTGTCCATAAATGCCCCAGGCTCTCCTTCGTGGGCGTTCACGATCACATACTTAGTGGGATTTGGTGCATTACGGGTAGTTTCCCACTTCATCCCGGCGGGGAACCCACCGCCCCCACGACCCCGCAGATTGGCGGTCTTCACTTCTTCTAAGACTTCTTCCGGTTTCATCGTGAATAATGCTTTGGAAAGGGCAGCATAACCGCCTTGCGCAATATATTCATCAATGTCTTTGGGGTTAATCTTTGAACTGGGAGCCATCAAATTGCGCATCTGTTTTTTATAAAAGGGTATTTCCATCATCTGCGCTGCTTTTTCCCCTGTCGCCGAATCAGTATAAATCAAACGGTCAATTACTTTTTTACCTACTACCGTCTCGGAAATTATCTCTGGGACATCCTCTGGCTTGACCTGCAAATAGCAGATTTCTTCTGGATAAATAACCACAATCGGCCCTTGTTCACAAAAGCCATGGCAGCCGGTGGTTATTACATCAACTTTGTCTTCTAAAGATTGCTTTTTAATTTCTTCATTCACAGCGTTGATTACCAGTTTGTTGGCAAGCCCGAGACAGCTAAGTCCCGCACATATAGAGATTCTAGGCTTATCGGGATCTTTCTTTGACAAGATACCCTGCCTGAGTTTTTCCAATTCAGCAGCTGAATTTATCCTTGTCATATTCATCCCTCAATCATAATTTTTTAAGGCGTCTGCTATCTCGGCAGGCGTTATCCTACTATAAGTCGTATCATCAACTTTTATCTGCGGACCACAAGTACAATTCCCTTGGCAGTTAACAATCTCCAGACTGAATTTCTCGTCCCCATCAGTTTCGCCGGGTTTAATTCCAGTCAGTTCCTGCACTGCCTCCAGAACATCCTGCGAACCGCGAAGATGACAGCCTGTACCTGTACAGACGTGAATTTTATGCCGTCCCGGTGGAATCATACTAAATGTCTTGTAATAGGTAGCAATGCGCAGTATCCGGCTTAAAGGCACGCCTAATTTCTCACTGATCTTTATCATTACTTCTCTGGGCAGCCAACCATTCGCTTCCTGAATTTCCATCATTACGCGAATCATTTGCCGTTCCTGCCCTTGATATTCATTGAGAATTCGATCAATTGCTTCGTTATTCATACTGCTTTATCCTGACCTCCTTTTCCTTATAATAAACTGCCTGTCTCATCTCAGGCGAGCGCAAATTGCTTCTCGCTTTCCTTGTACCGAATTATTCCTTGCCTTATCGAACTGTTAATGTGCCTTGATACTTCGGACGGAGTCAGGTCTAAATTCTTGGCGATCTCTCCGCCTGTCAGAGGTCCTTTAGCCAGAAGTGAAACAATTTCACTGTCTGTCATTTTCTCGATTACCGTATCCTTAAACAATTTATTAAAATCGTCACTGTTGAAATAATTATTGTACACTTCCTCCGAAAGAGTATTGATACGCATTCTTTCTCTTTCCACCAAGTGAATATAGGGAACTATTCTGGCAACAGCTTCAAGTTTGAATTTTAAAACATTCTCATCTATTCCTTCGCCTTTGCCCAGGGGTCCCAGCCCCTTCACCTGTTTGCCAAAGTCATTCATAATTTCGGCAAACAGGATTCCATCACCGGCAGACATGTTTTCCAGTCTTAACCGGTCGGGGTTCAGCCCGATGTGCTTCATGATATTCTTGGCCATCAGCACCATATTTAGAGCATGATAGTTTCCCTGGGTCTGAAAATTACATTCATTGAATCGGCATCCCGCCACTAATACTCCGTCCATGCCCCTCAGGAAAGCCCTTATTACAAATGCCAGATCAACTCTCCCTGTACACATGACCCGGATACTTCTGCTTTCTGGTGAATATTGTAGTCTGGACACGCCAGCTAGGTCTGCAGCCCCATATGCTCATGACTGGCATATAAAGGCTAAAATCTTAGGGTTGAATTTAAAATCTTCGGCCATTCGTATTTCACCGCCTTACTATAGTTGTAATCCCGTCTTTGTGTCGACTGTCGAACTGCTATAAGCCTGCCGCTGCATCAATTTGGCTAAACATTTCTTCATCCGTAAAGTGCTTCAATTGAATAGCCATGGTTGGACACTTGGTATTACAAAGCCCATCTCCCTTACAGAGTGCAGGATTAACATTAGCCTTTCTGCCTTGGGGGGTCTCAATAAACTGAATTGCATCATAGGTACACGCCGTGAGACATGCTCCACACGAGATACATCTATCCTCATCCACCTCGGCAACAGCACCGGAAGCAATAAATATATCATTGGAAAGCAGGGTTAAGGCCCGGCCGGCAGCACCATAAGCTTGGCTGATCGATTCTGATATTTGCTTGGGATAGTGACCCATGCCGCAAAGATAAATACCATCGGCCGTAAACTCTACCGGTCTCAGTTTGACATGCGCCTCTTTGTAGAAACCATCTTCATTTACAGGAACGTTAAATATCTTGGTTGCTTCCTGACTCCCTGCCGATGGAATAACGGCAGCAGCCAAAGCGAGGAAATCCGCGTCTATTTCGAACTTTTTACCTAAAACAGGATCAGTTGCACTCACCTTTAAGACTGATTGACCTTCCTCATTCACACCTTCTGCTACCTGAGGCTGATCGTTCTCCTCGAAGCGAATGAACATTACGTTCTTACTTGCCGCTTCCCGATAATAATCTTCTGCCAGACCATAAGTTCTCATATCCCGATAGAAAATATAGATATCCATATCGGGCTTCTGCTCTTTAAGTTTTAAAGCATTCTTGATTGACTGGTTACAGCATATCCGGCTGCAATAATTTCGGTCTTCATTTCTGCAGCCAACGCATTGAATCATCGCCAAGCTGCCGGCATTGAGAACTTTTTCATCTTTAGAGAAAACTTTCTCTTCTAATTCAAGGTTAGTCATGACCCGATCATCTTGTCCATAAAGGTACTCGGTTGGTTGATATTCCGATGCACCTGTCGCCAGAATAGTTGCACCATGTTTTATCTCAATGTCTCTTCGACCGGACTGAACCTTGGTCACGAAATTACCAATATAACCACCTGTTTCGATAATGGCAGCATCAGTATAAACATGGATTAGAGGGTGCTGATAAACTTTGCGAATAACATCCTGCAACTGATTTTGAACATCCATTCCCTCCAAGGTGAAATAAATCCTACGCGCCATTCCGCCTAATTCTTTCTCCTTCTCCACAAGATAAACATCATGCCCTTGCTTTGCCATGTTCAGTGCACTGGTCATACCGGCCAGTCCACCCCCGACCACTAAGGCCGATTTGTTGACTTCCAATTCAATATCCTGCAAAGGCTGCAAACAAGCAGAGCGGGCTACAGACATCCGGATTAGATCCTTTGCCTTTCTGGTGGCCGCTTCCTGTTCCTTCGAGTGGACCCACGAACAATGCTCTCGAATATTTGCCATATCCAGGTAATACTGATTAATTCCCGACTCACGCATGGTATCCCGGAATAACGGTTCAAGGTTCCTAAGGGAACAGGCCGCTATAACTACGCGGTTAAACCCTTTTTCCTTGGCCATATCCGCGATTTCTTTGACTGAATTGCTTGCGCAGGAAAATAACTGTTCCTGAGCATGTACGACATTCGGTAAGCCTGCGGCAAAATCAACCGACGAAGGTACATCCACTATCCTTGAAATATTGGCTCCGCAATGACAGACAAAGACTCCTACCTTCGGCTCCTCTTGTGAGGCATCCCTTTCCGGCGGATATACTCTTTCTGTTGTCAGCGTTCCACGTCTGTAGTCCAGAAGTTCTCCACATTGAGATCCGGCCCCGCTGGCGGTATAAACCGACTCAGGAATATCTGCCGGCCCCTGGAATGCACCGCTGACGAAAATTCCAGGTCTGCTGGCCTCGTTAGGATTAGCATAATTTGTTTTACAAAAACCGTGATCATTAAGCTCAATAGCAAACTTTTCTGCCATATCCTTGTTAGCAGCAGGAGGATTTAAGCCAATGGATAATACAATCAGATCAAATTCTTCTTCTTTTACACCCTCGTCCGCTGTTGAATATTTTATCGTTACATTATTAGTTTCGGGGATCTCTTTTCCGATTGATACATAACTCCTAATAAACCGCACGTCGGAAAGTTGGTCTGCTTTTTGGAAATAGCGCTCTAAATCCTTGTTATGGGAACGAATATCGTTATGGAATACCGTACATTCAATATCTGCCTCGTGTTCTTTGGTCAATATTACCTGTTTCTGAGTATAAGAACAACATACGGCGGAACAATAACTATTGCCGCCCTCCGGGTTAACCTGTCGGGAACCAACACACTGGATCCAAGCTATTTTTTTAGGATGCTTATTGTCCGAGGCGCGTAATATTTCCCCTTCGTATGGCCCGGCCGGGCTTAAGATCCGTTCAAAATCCAGACTGGTTATGACATTCTTATACTTTCCATAGCCATAGTCGTTCCGGATTATAGGATCAAAAGGCTCAAACCCAGGTGCCAGCAGTATCGCCCCTACCTTTACCTCAATTTTTTCCGCCGTTTGAGTGAAATCTATGGCATCTGCCTGACAGACTGCTCGACAAGCGGTACATTTTTTATTCTTAAGGTAAAGGCAACTGTCATCGATATAACTTGTCAGGGGAACTGCTTGATTAGAAAAGATATGGATGGCTTTATTTTCCGATATATCCTGATTAAATGGATCCGGATACGAGACCGGACAGTACTCGGCACAAACTTTACAACCGGTACATTTGCTCTCGTCAACATATTTAGGTTTTTTAGTCAGGGTAACCTGGAAGTTTCCAGCCTCCCCTTCCACGTTGTTAATTTCCGTATACGTTAGAACCTCAATATTCGGCTGCCGGTCGACCTCGACCAGTTTAGGGTTGAGTATTCAACTGGAGCAGTCATTGGTCGGAAAGGTCTTATCCAGCTGAGCCATGTGCCCGCCAATACTCGGAGCTTTGTCAACCAAGTAAACCTTATAACCGGCGGTAGCAAGATCAAGCGAAGCTTGGATACCGCTGATCCCTCCGCCAACAACCATTACGTCTCCAAGATTACCGGCACCGGCTCTATTACATAGTTGTTGGATTCCTTCTTTGAACAATTGTTCATCCACTTTCTGATCACCTCATTCTATCAATAGGTCATCTTCTTCTAAATGACTTCCTGGAGGATCTCTGTAATGTCCTTAATCTGGATTTTATCGTCAACATTTAAAACTACCCTGCTATCCTCAAAATTGGTAATGCAATAAGGACAAGCAGTAACCAGCACTTCAGCGCCAACCTCGATAGCTTGTTCTAATCGAATGTTCACAAATCTGTCATCCTTAGCAGTTTCCATCCAAATCCGGCCGCCGCCCATACCACAGCACATACTATCTTCCCGTATCTCAGGCAGCTCACAGAAATCTAAACCAGGGATATTCTTTAAAACATCGCGCGGTTCGTCAAACACACCATTATGGCGACCCAGATAACATGGGTCATGATAAGTGACTTTCCCCTCATACTCCTTGCTTAACTGAAGCTTACCCTCATTAATAAGCTGCGCTAAAAGCTGAGAAATATGGATAATCTCAAAGTTTACGTTAAATTCCGGATACTCGTTTTTAAAGGTATGGTAGCAATGCGGAGAAGAAACCACGATTTTCTTAACCCCGTTAGAGATCCAAGTTTTGATGTTTTCCCTGGCTAGCCGTTTGAATAATTCCTCATCACCGGCTTTACGGATACTTTCCCCACAGCAATTCTCCTGTTCACCCAAAATCCCATAATCTACTCCGGCTTTGTTAAGAACTTGAGCTGTTGCCGCCGCTACCTTCTTTAATCTCGGGTCATAGCAGAGGTAGCAACCGGGGAAATAGAGATATTCTGTCCCTTCGGTGAAGGTTTTTACAGATAAGCCCTCTGCCCAATCTGCTCGCTTAGCGCGTGGATTACCAAAAGGATTACCTTCTCCGGCAAGGCCGGCGCTTGCACCGCGCATGGGCTTGACTGCCTCAGGAAAAACACCGTATCCTGTGGCAAACCGGCGTACAGCGATCATTTGTTGTATCTGCTGTACATCCCTGGGACATTGCTGCTGGCATTTTCCGCAGGTAGCACAACGCCAGATTTCTTCATTTTCGATCTCAGTCAAACCGAAGGTTGTTTCGCGGATTAGCTTGCGCATGCTAAATTTTCTAACCCTATTCCAAGGACATACGGTATCACATTTTCCGCATTGATAACAAAATTTAAAGGCATCCGCACCGTTTTCTTTTATTTCATCTATAACTTCTTTGAAGGGAGTTACAGTTTCTAAAATCACAATTTTCACTCCTCTCCTTTCCCTTTAGTATCAGCTCTTCTGTGTTAATCGGGCAAAGGTTTCCGCTACGCTCTGGGTTCCATATTTGTCAATAATTGCTCTTATGCCTATTTCCATATCGTCCACCTTAACCAGTTCTTCGCCTTCCTCTTCTCTTTCCTCGTAGGTCAGCGCTTCTTTTAAGCACCACTTAACACACATCGGCATGTCTTCGTTTTCACACATATCGCATCTGATTGGAAGGCCGGAATCAGGTTCTTTGAATAAATCCCTGCTTGGGCAGGAAGCATTACAGAAGTCACACTCGCTGAAACGTTTACCATTAATCACATATTGCTGTCTGCCGTTACATTCGGCAGCTTGATATCCGCCCGCATACATAGGAACAAATATGCCAGAAGGCAGGTCACGAATCACCCGGATACGAGCCCTCTCCGGATTAGTACTACTAAATTTTGGGTTAGCATGAATAGCGGAGCAAGCTACCTCACATGCAAAGCAGCCACAGCATTTATCAGTATCTACCGTGATTACCCTGACTTTTTTCTTAACTTTGCTCATTATTTATAATCCCTCCCTAATTCCAAATACTGGGCACTGTAAACTTAAATCTAATTCCCACAGAGAGTCTTTGGTATAAACACCATTTTACCCCCCCTTTTTGTAACAAAAGCAAGAATAACTTAACATTCAACATCTAACCACTTTATTCACATAATCCTGAAAACTCCCGAACTTATTAACCAATACCCTGGCACGCGCCATATGGAGTATTACCCCTGCGCCGGACTCACCGCTTGCCCAGGTAACAATTTAGTTGTTAGGGAACAATCCGCTCCGGACAGGTATA
>CAYWSF010000073.1:0-7278 GCA_964460725.1 uncultured Desulfosporosinus sp. | reverse complement strand
TTCAGTTTTTGCCCAAGTAGCCGGTTTTATCAGCGAAACTGATTTGCGTTTCTTACCCTTCGTGGTTGCCCGAACACTGCAAGGAATCATTGCCTTGGGATTAAGCCAACTATTCCTCACATTTGTAAAGATACCCGCGTCGTCCCTTCCCATACAGGCACCAACTTCATCTGTTCTTTTCTGGAATACTTGGCAGGCTAGTTCTTTGGCATTTTTGGTTATGCTCATTATTCTCTTAATGCTCGCCTTAGTACGAAGACCCCACTAATCAAGTAATAAAGTAATCTCCCACTCGTTACTCGTCTATCTCTTTTTCAGACTGACCTGTTTTTTCACCGCCTACCTTGGCTAACGTTTTTAATTCCTCTCGATTATTACGCAGGGATTGCAGCGTTTCGCCCAAACTCTGTTCAACATGCTGCAATAATTCATCGGCATATTGAACTGCTCCAACCTTTATCTCATCGGCAAATATGTGTGCCTTCCTAACAATCTCCTCTCCATAGTTCTGAGCCTGCTTAACCACTTCATTTTCTACTGCCATCTTATCGACGTATGTTTTTCCTTGTTCAATGAGACTGTTGGCTTCTGTTTGTGCTTCATCCAAAATGCGTTGTCGTTCTTTTAAAACCCATTTGGCATTGGTTATCTCTTCGGGCATAGCAGCACGTACGCGATCCAACAATTCAAATATCGCAGTATCATCAACCATCACTTTCCCTGTCATCGGGATCTTCACACCATGATCAATAATTTCTTCTACTTCAGTGAGCAAACTAATAATATCTTTTTCCATTCATATCATCCCTCTCGTTATACATCTATTCTCTGTAAATACCACACTTTAGTGTCACCATATTCACTTGTTTTACGAATTTCGAACGGATAAATATCGCCTTCCAGTATCTCGTCCTTAGCCGTTTCAGCGACGATCACACCGTCTGATGCTAAATAAGAATGATCTTTTAAAGCCGCAATCACCTTTAAGGCAATTTCCTTATGATAAGGTGGATCCAGAAAAACAATGTCAAAAACTTCATCCGGGCAGCTGTTTATGTATTTAAAAGCGTCCAATTGCAAAAGTTTAGCCTTATGGCTAACACCCAACTGTTCGATATTCTTCCGCATAACCTGATAAGCGTTACGACTCTTTTCGACCAGCACAGCTTCATGAGAGCCACGAGATAGTGCTTCGAGCGCCAAACTTCCGGTGCCGGCAAAAAGGTCTAACACATGCGCATCCAAGACCTTATCCCCTAGAACATTAAAAATTGCACCCTTAACTTTATCCGCGGTCGGACGCGTCAGCACTCCATTTACCGTTTTTAGCATACGGCCACGCATCTCACCGGCAATAATCCGCATAAAACCCTCCAAATTATATTATAGCAAAGCTCATTATTCCGTACAGCATAAATACTTAATTTATCTCCATATATTTAGTCATCCATTAACTATACATATCTGATTCTGCTGTTGAAACCACCTGTTTTTACACTATTGAGGTCTACATATAGCATTATAGAAAGCTAGCGTTAGCCACTATATCGTGCATATCGTGAATGTCGTACAATAATTGCTAGATTGTACTTTTTGCAGCAGATTGAAATCTATACAAACATGTATAAGTATAACACAAAAATTAAAAAATCCCCTCTAAATTTCCTGGTATATAATTTCTGTTTTTACCAATACTAATTTTGCGATGAATAAATCAATCATCGATAGCCCTTCCCCCATCCAACTCTTCCGTTCTTTTCCTCTCTAATCACTGGAGCTCGTTAGCCCCAGTGACTTTTTAAATGCATTGAAGGAGTAGAGAACATGAAAAAAGCTGAACTATATCGACATATTAATGCTCAACTTGATTTAGCTGTGGAAGCCCACCAACTCCTGCGAGGAGAAAGCGGCGAAGAAATCCCAGGCGTCCTAATGAATGAACAAATACTCGAACATGCTAAAGTCACCGTAATTACAGTTCAAACCGATGAAGGAGCCGAAGCGATCAATAAACCCAAAGGACAATACATTACCATTGATGCTCCGGAAATCCGAACAAATAATCGCCTTGTTCATGAGGAAATTACCAATATACTGGCAGATAGATTAATAGAACTAATGAATCTCCATGAAGATGCCGGCGTTTTAATAATCGGATTAGGCAACTGGAATGCTACTCCCGATGCCTTGGGACCACAAGTCATAAATAAAACTATGGTTACCCGCCATCTTTTTCAACTCACCCCAAACGAACTAAAAGGTCAAATGCGCAAAGTTAGCGCCCTTGCTCCCGGCGTTTTAGGGATTACCGGCATCGAAACTGCCGAAATCATTCGTGGGATCGTCGAAAATGTCCAGCCGGATTTGGTAATTGCCATTGACGCCCTTGCAGCCGGTTCACTCGCACGTGTTGGGACAAGCATTCAGCTTGCCGATACCGGCATTCATCCTGGTTCAGGTGTCGGCAATCAAAGGGCCGGCATTAACGAAGAAACCATCGGCTGTAAAGTAATTGCCATTGGACTCCCCACTGTAGTCAATGCCTCTTTAATTGCTCACGATGTGGTCGAAGAAGTTTTTAAACAATTCGTAACCAGCCCTTCATTATATAAACTTTATAAGGGAATAAAAACAGAAACATTCAGCAAAATTATTGATGATGTACTTTCCCCTTTCCAAGGAAACTTGATGGTTACTCCAAAAGAAATCGATGACCTAATCAAAATATCAGCAAAGATTATTGCCGGTGCCTTAGCAATCAGCCTCCATCCGGGAATTGATCGCCTGGATTATGAGCACTATTTACAATAGCCGGATAGTTTACCCATCCTTGACACATGAAGTTGCAGGAAGCAGAATGAACTTATGTAGCCTTCCTTCAATAGTTCTTGGCGATGTGCGTTAAATATCACTCATTTGGGAAGATGAAACGTGAATTTATTATTAACCGGATTATAGATATCCGCCGGCAGCCGCCATGAAAGCCGGCAGTCAGGGGGACTTTGACTTAGTATATCTTTGCTCCAAAAGGAATAAGTCCAAGCTTAGCAAACTTGAAGTGCTGAATACCAAATGGTATGCCTATAATTGTGACACAAAATATTGCACCGGTAATTAGATGTGCAACAGCCAATTCCCATCCAAAAATGATAAGCCAAATTATATTTAATAATAGTCCTCCTGCTCCAAAATAGCCAAGCTCGATTTCCTTTCCAAAAGGCCACAATACGAACGAGGCGATCTTGAAACATTGAACACCAAAAGGAATACCGATTATCGTTAAGCACAAAAGCAGACCGGCTATGAACCAGGCAATAGATGCAATGATGCCACCGAATAATAACCAAATGATATTACCAATAAAATTCATTCTCATCCTCCATAATCTTATGTAATTAAACACTGACAATATCATCTTTCGGCTTACCGGTCTGCAATTCTACCCTCAGATGGTAGAATTGCAGTGGCTGAATTCAGCCTGTAATTCAGCCTGTATAATATTATCTATCTTATAATTTTTTTTAGACGTTGTTTTGTCAAATTCTCCCTTTCTAATAACTACCTTTGAAATCTGCTTGTATACAGGAAGACCATGAGATACCTTCTTGATATCGTTTAACACCTCTGAGGAAGTTTTTTCTTCGCTAAGAAACACCTCCGCCATAAGCGAGCTTTCATTCCCTTTTTCATCGATCACCCCTCTTACAATAACCTCAGTTACATAATCCAGTCCCTGAATGTAAGCCTCTATCTCTTCCGGATAAATGTTTTTGCCATTGTTCAAAACGATGACGTTCTTCTTTCTACCGGTAATAACCAGTTGCTCCTTGTCATTGATATAACCGTAATCACCGGTATAGAACCACCCATCCTTTAGAACTTCTACCGTTTTTTCAGGTTGCTTATAATAGCCGAGCATTACAACATCGCCTTTAACACAAATCTCTCCAATCCCCTCTTGGTTGGGATTGTCCACCTTCCACTCTATACACGGAAGCCTTATCCCTACAGTGCGATAGTCATTAAACTGATCGTGGTTTACAGATACTAAAGGGGAACATTCCGTGATCCCATAGCCGTTGATCAAGCTAATACCGATGTCATCAAAGAACTTGCCAATTTCGGGACGAATTGGCGCACCACCGCATACTATTTTCCGCAGCCTGCCGCCAAAAGCTTCATGTATGGATTTGAATAATGTTTTTCTTAAGTCAATGTTCATCTTTCTTAAACCGTTACTTACGGATACTAACGTATAAAACTCTTGTTCCTTGTCTGATCCCCGCACATTTTTTATTATTTTTTTATAAAACACTTCCACAAAGGCCGGGACAAGGTAAATGTACGACGGCTTGTAAAGCTGCAAATTTTTCAATACGGCAAGTAAACTATCGTTAATACATATCGTGGAGTGGTGGTGAAGTGATACCAAAATACCGCATACGGCCTCATAAGTATGATGGTATGGTAAAACAGAAAGACAAGTGTCATAAACAGTCGAAACCTGTAATCCATAATAGACGCTTGAGACAAGGTTATGTTCGGATAACATTACGCCCTTTGCCACTCCGGTTGTCCCTGATGTATATACTAGCATTTTCAGCGCATCGGGATCAGCGATCAAAGACTGATATTGAGTGCTGTCGCAATTTTTCCCATGTTCAAGGAACTGATCAAAGGACAAGAAGTTTTCCTGATCTTCGGCCCGGTTAAATCCTATGTACAGTTTAACCTTTGTAAGCTTGTCAGTATTGTCCATAAATAGTTTCTCATGCCTTTTGCCATAAAACACCACACTGCATTCACTTTCATTTAAAATGTGAAATATTTCGTTGCCAGGCAGTTCCTGATCAACCTGGAACAAATACGCCGGCACTTTTCAGTACCGAAAGATAGATTAAAATCCATTTGTAACTGTTGTTGCCGATGCAAGCAATATGCTGATCGGAAAATCCTCTTTCTGTTAATGCTGAACCAAGCCAAGTAACGTGCTCGACAAAATCGGTATAGGTTACCTCAATAATTTCCCCTTTCTCTTTATATTTAAATGCAATTTTATCCCCTGCTTCTTTGACTGCCAAACGAAGCATGTCCTTGATGGAGTTGAATTTTGTCACTTCGTAATATGAGAATTTTTTCTTTGCCATGGGCCCAAATCCTCTCTTCAATATGAATATATCGTGATTCTGCTGCAAAAATTCCTTTTTGAGTTTGCGATTTTTATCCTCCCACAATTACGTGAATTTCTGCCTGCAAGATTAACAATTACATCCCCGTTTTCTTTGTCAAAAGTACATAAACCGGCCCACTTTCAACGCTATTATCTCTAAATAAGAATTTTTGCAGCACAATCATATTATTAATATTAATGAAATCAGGCATTTTCATACACCTTAAATTAAAAGTATGATAAGATTAAAATGATAACAATAACGATAAATTAAACATACCCAGGAACAGATTATTTCCCAACTACAAATTATTCATCTAAAACTCGCAACCGACTTCAAATATCTATTGTTAATATACACTAATAAGGGAGAGAATTTTAAATGGATAAGGATAAGGTTAATGTTATTATACAAGGTCTCGGGCAAATCAGAGAGTATTTTAAGGGAACAACCCTTTTAGAGATCAGCAGGGATTTTACCACTCACTACAAAACACCAATTATTGCCGGCAGTGTAGATAACAATATAAAAGAAATGTCCACCACCCGAATCGACAAGGACTGCACTGTTGAATTTTTTGACCGTGCTTCTGATTTTGGGAACGAAGTTTATCAGCGAAGCCTTGTTTTCGTTATGCTCATGGCAACTAAAGATCTTTTTCCGAACGGATATGTGACTATCGAGAATACCTTGAGCAAAGGCCTTTACTGTGATTTTCGGTTAGACTACCCATTAACTCCGGACGATGTAAAAGCGTTAGAAGCAAGAATGAAAGAAATTATCGCTGAAGATCGCCCGTTCAGAAAAAGGAGTGTCTCCCTTGAAGAAGGTATCAGAATATTTGAGGCAATAGGCGAAAAAGCAAAAGCAAAACTGGTTAGACAGATAAAGTATGAGAAAATTGTATTTTATTATTGTGGAGAATACTGCAATAATTTATATTACGTTTTAGTTCCCAGTACCGGATATCTTAAAATCTTCGAATTAAGATATCATGAGCCGGGATTGATTCTGCGTTTTCCAACGACCGATGCTCCTGATAAGATTCCTGAGTTTACTGATATGCCTAAATTAGAGAAGGTTTTTATTGAAGCAAAACGCTGGGGTAAAATTATTAAATGCGATTATATTGCAACTTTGAATGAATATATCGAACAAGGAACAATTAATAATGTTATTCTCACGGCAGAAGCCCTGCACGAGAAAAAAATTGCCGAAATTGCAGATCAAATTATATCAAACTTGAACCGATTAAAGCTGATTATTGTAGCAGGCCCGTCTTCATCCGGTAAAACAACATTTATTCAGCGCCTCAGCATCCAATTGAAAGTTCTGGGCATCAACGCTATTCGCATCTCCGTCGATGATTATTTCCTTGACCGCGAAAAATTACCGCCAAATCCGGATTTGGAATCTATTGATATAGTGGATATTGCACTTTTCAACGAACATATCAACCAGTTGTTAAAGGGAGAAGAAATCGAACTGCCGCGCTTTGACTTTAACTCCGGTATACAATCTCCATCCGGACAGAAAGTTCAAATACAAAAAAAGCAAATCATGATCATCGAAGGTATTCACGGACTGAATGACCGCTTGACAGCGAGCGTACCTAGGCATCATAAATATAAAATTTTTATCAGTCCTTTAGCCCCGATCGCCATGGACGAACATAACCGTGTACCCTCAACTGATACCCGCTTGATCCGGCGTATAGTACGGGACAGTCAATTCCGCTCCAACACTGCTCTTGATACACTTAGAACCTGGCCGTCCGTTAAACGAGGTGAGGAAAAGAACATTTTTCCCTTTTCGGAAGAAGTGGATATCATGTTTAATACATCCCTCATTTATGAAATGGCTGTGTTCAGAACCTTTGCTACACCATTGTTAAGAACGGTAGGTCCTGAACACCCTGAACACAGAGAAGCCCGGCGCCTAATTAGACTTCTTGATTACTTCTGCCCTATTACCGACGCCGAAATTCCTTTGAACTCCATTTTGCGGGAGTTTGTTGGTAAGTCGTGCTTCTTTTGTTAACTATCCATCCTTCCTAATCCCTAATCCCTAATCCCTAATCCCTAATCCCTAATCCCTAATCCCTAAT